>NZ_JALJRH010000020.1:0-35634 GCF_024519775.1 Micrococcus sp. Mcc28
CACCAGCGGGAAGAAACACTGGCCGCCTATGGGCAGAACTCAATGGCCCTTGACAAGAGAGGACGTACCGGCCTGTCACCGCGACCGTGGTCTCGCTCGGGCGTGCACCTGCGAGGCCCAGCGACGCGAGGCGTCGGCGATGGAGGCGGGACACGACGTTCACCGTCGGCCCCTACCCCGGTGGCGACGCTCCCCCGGGCTCGGCCGGCCCCACGGCTGGCAGCGGCCTCATACCCTCCTGCCACACGACGCGGCGGTCTCCGGTCGCCCGGAGCGGGGTGAAAGCCGCGCGGCCGCCGACACGGTCACACGCGGTCGTGCGGCCCACTCCCCGGCCGTGCAGGGCTCATCAGGGCATCGCCGCCCGACCCCTCAGGGCGGCTGCCAACGCACGCGCCGACGTCGGGTGGCCTGCCCAGCGCCGCTGCGCGGCACGCGCGCTCATGGTGCACGGCTCCCGCTTCCCCAGACGCGGCGAGACAGGTCGTGGAGATCCGCCGCCGCGGTGTACGTCGAGCGGCTGGCCGGCTGCCACGACGGCGGGCCGGCCGTACTCAGCGCACAGGGAAACGCCGCAGGCCGGACCCCGAGGGGATCCGGCCTGCGGTGGTGGAACGACGGACGGGTCAGTGGGCGTACTTGCCCCGAGAGAACTCGTAGACCCACCCGAAGGTGAAGTAGGCGGCGGCGACGATGCCGATGATGAAGACCCACCAGCCGACGGCCAGGCCGGTCACGATGATCGCGCAGCCCAGGCCGAGGCCCAGGGGCCACCAGCTCCAGGGAGCGAAGGTGCCGTAGGTGCCGGCGTACTCGACGATCTGACCGTCCTCGTCATCTGCAGGGCCGACGCCGTATTTGTGCTCGGCGGCCCGCAGGTACCAGGCGATCATCCAGGACATCCCGCCCACGGCGTAGATGGCCGGGATGCCTGCCCACTCGGTCCACTCGACCCAGAACCCGTAGAGGGTGGCGGCTGCGATGAAGAACAGGCCGATGATCCAGAAGATGTTGGCTGCGACCTTCACTGGGCGACCTTCTCTCCGAAGGCCTCAGACGTGTTCTGAGGCGAGTGCGGGAAGAGCTCCGGGTGGTGCAGATCCAGCGCCGGACGCTCGGAGCGGATGCGCGGCAGGGAGTGGAAGTTGTGCCGCGGCGGCGGGCACGAAGTGGTCCACTCGAGCGAGCCGCCGAAGCCCCACGGGTCGTCCACGGTGACCTTCTTGCCATAGCGCGAGGTGATGTAGACGTTCCAGAAGAACGGGATCAGCGACGCGCCGAGAACGAAGGAGAACACCGAGGAGAACGCGTTCATCGCCTGGAAGCTGTCCTCCACCATGTAGTCCGCGTAGCGACGGGGCATGCCGATGACACCGAGCCAGTGCTGGATCAGGAACGTGCCGTGGAAGCCCACGAACAGCATCCAGAACTGGATCTTGCCGAGACGCTCGTTCAGCATCTTGCCGGTGAACTTCGGCCACCAGAAGAAGAAGCCGGCGAACATCGCGAACACCACGGTGCCGAAGACGACGTAGTGGAAGTGCGCCACGACGAAGTACGTGTCGGACACCTGGAAGTCCAGGGGCGGCGACGCCAGGATGACGCCGGTCAGGCCACCGAACAGGAAGGTGACCATGAAGCCGAGCGTCCACAGCATCGGGGTCTCGAAGGTGATCGAACCGCGCCACATGGTGCCGATCCAGTTCACGAACTTCACGCCGGTCGGGACCGCGATGAGCATGGTCATCACGGAGAAGAACGGCAGGAGCACGGCGCCGGTCACGTACATGTGGTGCGCCCACACCGTCACGGAGAGCGCGGCGATCGCCGTCGTCGCGAACACGATGGACTTGTAGCCGAAGATCGGCTTGCGGGAGAACACCGGGATGATCTCCGACACGACGCCGAAGAACGGCAGGGCGATGATGTACACCTCGGGGTGGCCGAAGAACCAGAAGAGGTGCTGCCACAGGATGGCGCCGCCGTTCTCCGGGTTGAAGATGTGGCCGCCGAAGCGACGGTCCAGGCCCAGCGCGAAGAGCGCGGAGGCGAACGGCGGGAACGCCACCATGATCAGGATGCCGGTGATGAGCGTGTTCCAGGTGAAGATCGGCATGCGCCACATCGTCATGCCCGGGGCACGCATCGTCAGGATCGTGGTGATGAAGTTGACGCCGCCCATGATCGTGCCGAAGCCCTGGAGGACCAGACCGAACACCCAGAGGTCACCGCCGACGCCCGGCGAGTACGTGGTGTTGGAGAGCGGGGCGTAGGCGAACCAGCCGAACGAGGCCGCACCCTGCGGGGTGAGGAAGCCGGCGGTCGCGATGAGCGAGCCGAACAGGAAGAACCAGAACGCCAAGGCGTTCAGACGCGGGAAGGACACGTCCGGAGCACCGATCTGCAGCGGCACCAGCACGTTGGCGAAGCCCGTGAAGAGCGGGGTCGCGAACATGAGCAGCATGAGCGTGCCGTGCATGGTGAACAGCTGGTTGTACTGCTCCTTCGTCTGCAGGATCTGCATGCCGGGCTCGAAGAGCTCCGCGCGGATCATGAGGGCCATGACGCCGCCGATGCAGAAGAAGACGAAGGACGTGATCAGGTACATGTACCCGAGCACCTTGTGGTCGGTCGTCGTCAGCCAGCTGACGACGATCTTGCCCAGCGAACGGGGCACCACACGAGGCTGCGCCTGTGAGCGCACCTCATCCGTTGCGTACTCGTAAGTGGTCATCAGTGGCTACCTCCACCGCGGGGGGTCTGGAGATCGCGCTCCATCGTCCCGGCGCCGTCAGGGTTGTTGTTGGGATTGCGGCTGTACTCTTCGCCCACCTGACCCGGCTCCATCTCCTCGAGGCGCTGGACGAACTCCGTCTCGTCGACGACCTCCACGTTGAAGAGCATCTCGGAGTGGGACTCGCCGCACAGCTCGGCGCACTTGCCGTCGTAGCTGCCCAGCTCCTGGGGGGTCAGGTACAGGTGGTTGGTCTTGCCGGGCACCATGTCGCGCTTCTGGAGGAACTGCGGGATCCAGAAGGAGTGGGCCACGTCACGGGACTTCAGCTCGAAGTGCACCGGCACGTCGTTCGGCAGGTACAGGACCGGAAGGGTGTCACGCACGCCCTCGGTGCCGTCCAGCTGGGCCTGGATGCCGGAGTAGTGGGCCTCGATGACCTCGCCGTTCTCCTGCTCGTAGGAGTAGTTGAAGTCCCAGGACCACTGCTTGCCGTACACGGTGACGGTCAGCGGCGAGTCGTCCACGGGGCGGTCGACCTCGGTCTGGACGCGGTCGGTGAAGCCCCAGAGGGTGAAGACCATCAGGATCGGGATGGCCGTGAACATGGTCTCGAGCGGCACGTTGTAGGCCGTCTGCTTCGGGAAGCCCTGGTCGTTCTTGCGACGGCGGTAGGCCACCATGCACCAGATCATGGCGCCCCAGGCCAGCAGGCCGACGGCCATGGCCGCGATCCAAGAGTTCACCCACAGGTCGGTGAGCTGGGCGTTGTGGTTGGTGGTCTCCCGGGTGCCGGGGTACCAGCCGCGCTGGACCTCTGCCGAACAGCCGGTCAGCACCAGGAGCGCCGTGGTGCCCACGGCACCGGCGCTCCAGCGGCGGCGAGTCCGACGTCCGGCGTCATTCTGTGCTCTCACAGACGGCCTTCCTCTTCATCTCGTGTGCGAGGGGCGTCCCCGCTCCCCCGACGATTCGGCGACTTCTCGCAGCGTCCTCGCAGGGAGCACGGGTATGCCCTGATGATTCAGAGCCAGTCTAAGCCGAAACACGCGGATTCACCGCACCGTGACACGTGCCGATCGTGTCTGGGAGTCGGGTCCGAGCATCCTGGGCACGGTGCCCGGGCACGACGACGGCGGGCCGGCCGAGGCCGACCCGCCGGTTCGCGGTCCGAGGCGCTCCGGGCGCCCGCAGATCAGTGGAAGGAGTCGCCGCAGGCGCAGGAGCCGCCCGCGTTGGGGTTGTCGATCGTGAAGCCCTGCTTCGAGATGGTGTCCTCGAAGTCGATGGTCGCGCCCATGAGATAGGGCACGCTCATCTTGTCGACGATCACCTCGACCCCGTCGTAGTCACGGACGGTGTCGCCGTCGAGGACGCGCTCGTCGAAGTAGAGCTGGTAGATCAGGCCAGAGCAGCCGCCCGGCTGCACGGCGACCCGCAGCCGCAGGTCCGTGCGACCCTCCTGCTCGAGCAGCGAGCGCACCTTGCCGGCCGCCACGTCGGTCAGCTCGACCTCGTGCGGGGGCAGGCCCTCGGCGTCCTGGGTTGCGCCGATCTCGACGCCGGTCTCCTCTGCGGACAGAGCCATCGTGACCTCCTCAGATCATGGGGCGCGGACGGGGCCGTCACGCGCGTGTGGTCTCCTGGACAACACTAGCCGCCCACGGGGCATTCCCGGCCCGCCGCACCGACGGGCCGGGCGGCGCTCACGCCGAGAGCCGCGCGAGCCAGAGCGCCTCGGCCACGACGGCCCGCTTGAAGTCGTCGATGTGCAGCGACTCGTTGGCCGAGTGCGCCCGCGTGTCCGGGTCCTCCACGCCCGTGATGAGGAGGGTGGCCTCCGGGAAGACCTCGGCGAGGTCCGCGGTGAACGGGATGGAGCCGCCCATGCCGATCGCCCGGGGCTCGACGCCCCAGGCGTCCTCCAGGGCGGCCATCATCGCGGCCGCGGCGGGGGCCGAGGTGTCCGTCGTGAACGGCTGGCCGAACTCCCCCGCGGTGACCGTGATCTCCGCGCCGAGCACCGCCGCGGACTGCGCCTCCAGGTGGGTGCGCAGCGCCTCGAAGGCCTCCGCGGGCTCCATGCCGGGGCCCAGGCGCAGCGAGAACTTCGCGCGCGCCGCGGGCTGGATCGTGTTCGAGGACTCCGCGACCGAGGGCGCGTCGATCCCGATGATGCTCAGCGCGGGAGCGTTCCACAGCCGGTCCGCGACCGGGCCGCGGCCGGCCAGGGTCACCCCGTCCAGCACGCCCGCGTCCGCACGGAAGACGTCCTCGGGGTAGTCCAGGCCCGCGGTCTGCCGCGGCTCGAGGCCGGGCACGGCGACCGCGCCGTCCGCGTCGTGGAGCGTGGCGATCAGCCGCGAGAGCAGGACGACGGCGTCCAGGACCGGCCCGCCGAACATGCCGGAGTGCACGGCGTGGTCGAGCACCCGGACGGTCACCGTGCCGTCCACCAGCCCACGCAGGGAGGTGGTCAGCGCGGGCTCCCCCACGGCCCAGTTGGACGAGTCCGCGACCACGATCGCGTCGGCGTCGAGGCGCGCCCGGTGCTTCTCCAGGAAGGTGCGGAAGGTGGGCGAGCCGGCCTCCTCCTCGCCCTCGATGAAGACGCGGACGCCGACGCCGGCGTCGGGCAGGACGTCCCGCAGGGCGGCGAAAGCGGCGAGGTGGACCATGATGCCGGCCTTGTCGTCGGCGGCGCCGCGGCCGTACAGCCGCCCGCCGCGCTCGGTGGCCACGAGCGGCGGGGTGTCCCAGAGGTCCTCGTCCCCGATCGGCTGCACGTCGTGATGGGCATACAACAAGACGGTGGGCTTGTCAGAGGCGCCGGGCTTCTCGCCGATCACCGCCGGCCCACCGGGCCGGTCGTCGTCGCGGGTCTCGGTCACGATCTCCACCTCCTGCAGGCCCGCCTCGCGCAGCAGGCCCGCGACGGCCTCGGCGGACCGCTCGAGCTGGGTGCGGTCCGCGGAGTCCCAGGCGATGCCCGGGATCGCCACGAGGTCGGTGAGGGTCTGGAGGGTCGTCGGGAAACGGGCCTCGACGGCCTCACGGACGGCGGAGACGAGGGCCGCGTCCTGCGGCGCACGGGAGGTGATGTCAGTCATGACGGCCAGCGTAGACGGCGGCCGAGCCGAGGGCCGCGCCTCCGGGCGGGCCGGACGCGCCCCACCACTAGACTGGAGGGGTGTTCAAGCGAGACAAGACCCCCGAGACCGCGCCCGCCCCCTCGACTCACGGCTCCTCGGCCGCTCCCGCCGAGGGCGCCGCCGTGGCCGAGGCCGGGCCGCGCGACCGCTCGCAGGGCAAGAAGGGCCCGACTCCGCGGCGCCGCGACCAGGAGGCCGCGCGCCGTCGCACCCTGGTCCCCGAGGATCGCAAGGCGGCCCGCAAGGCCGAGCGTCAGGCGATGGCCCAGGAGCGGATGCGCCAGCGCGCCGCGCTGGAGACCGGGGACGAGCGCGGCCTCCCGGCGCGCGACAAGGGACCGCAGAAGCGCTGGGTCCGTGACTACGTGGACGCACGCACCGGCATCGGCGAGTGGCTCATGCCCGTCGTCTTCGCCTACGTCCTGCTCATGTTCATCCCCGGCCGCGAGGCGCAGCTGATCCTGATGATCAGCCTGTACGTCCTCGTGGCCCTCGTGCTCATCGAGAGCTTCCTGGTCAGCCGGCACATCAAGAAGGGCCTCACGGAGCGCTTCGGCACGCCGGAGTCCGGGACCGGCTTCTACGGCATCATGCGGGCCCTGCAGTTCCGCCGCCTGCGTCTGCCCAAGCCCCAGGTCAAGCGGGGCGAGTACCCCGCCTGACACGACACCGCGCCACGGCCCGGACCCCGGTGGGTCCGGGCCGTCGCGTCCCCGGCGAGCAGACCGTCAGCCCCGCAGGGACCGGGCCAGCCCGGCGGTGATCCGGCCGGCCCAGAACGGGCCCTCGTAGAGGAACGCGGTGTAGCCCTGGACGAGGTCCGCGCCCGCGTCGAGCCGGGCCTGGACGTCGTCGGCGTCCGTCACCCCGCCCACGCTGACGACGGCGGTGCCCGTCGGCAGCGCCGCCCGCAGGACCTCCAGCACCCGCATCGACCGCTCCTGGAGCGGGGCGCCGGACAGGCCGCCCGCGCCCAGGGCGTCCACGTCGGCACGCGGGGTGCGCAGACCCTCCCGGGAGACGGTCGTGTTGGTCGCGATGACGCCGTCGAGCCCGAGGCGCTCGGCGAGCGCCCCGACGGCGCGCACGTCGTCGTCCGCCAGGTCCGGGGCGATCTTCACGGTCAGCGGCACGCGACGGTCCGGGACCGCACGGTCGGCCTCCTCGCGCACCGCCGTGAGGATCGGCTCCAGCGCGTCGATCTCCTGCAGCTGGCGCAGCCCCGGCGTGTTCGGCGAGGACACGTTGACCGTCAGGTAGTCGGCGTGGGGCGCGAGCAGGCGGGTCGAGGCCCGGTAGTCGTCCGCCGCGTCCTCGAGGGGGACCACCTTGGTCTTGCCGATGTTCACGCCCAGGACCGGCCGGGCCGGGCCGAAGCGGCGCTCCAGTGTCTGCCGGGTCCGCGCCAGGCGGGGGGCGACGGCCGCCGCGCCGTCGTTGTTGAAGCCCATGCGGTTGACCAGCGCCCGGTCGTCCACGAGACGGAACAGTCGCGGCTGCGGGTTGCCGGGCTGCGGCTGCGCCGTGATCGTGCCGACCTCGATGTGGCCGAACCCGAGGTCGGCCAGAGCGGCGGTCCCCCGGCCGTCCTTGTCGAACCCCGCGGCCAGGCCGAAGGGCGTCGGGAACCGCAGGCCCATGACCGTGCGCGCGAGCATCGGGTCCGGGCGGAAGGCGGCGCGCAGGGCGGCGGACGCCCCGGTGCGCTCGACCAGCCGGATCGCGTCGAAGCCCCGATGGTGCGCCTGCTCCGCGTCCATGCCGCCGAACACGGCACGGAAGAAGGGCGGGTACAGGCGAGGCGCACGGGAGGTCAGGAGGCCGTCGACGGCGGACTTGGGATCAGGCAGCTGCATGCCCCCATCCTCGCACGGGCCTCCCGCCCGTCCGGGGTCCTCCTAGAGTGGTCGGATGGCCCGTGACCCGATCCAGCCGACGCCCCCGGACCCCTCCGCCCCGCACGGCGCACCCGCCGGCGGACCGACGGAGGAGGACACCCGCCCGTTCCTCGACGATCCGCCGGGCCTGGGCTGGGTCCCGGACGGGCTGCCGGGCTTCGAACGATGCACGCTCGGCCTCGACACCGATGAACAAGGACAGAACCTTGTCACAGTGGTGCGTCCGCGCACCGACGCCGCCCGTGACCCGGCCCGGCGGCCCATCCTCTCGGTGCACGGCTGGAGCGACTACTTCTACAACGCCCCGCTCGCCCACGCGTTCGAGGCCGCCGGCTATGCCTTCCACGCCGTCGACCTCCGCCACTACGGCCGCTCGCTGCGCACGGGACAGACGCCCGGCTGGACGGACGACCTGGCCCGCTACGACGCGGACCTCGAGGCCGCGTTCGAGACCATCGCCCAGGACCACCCGTTGCCGCCCATCCTCATGGGACACTCCACCGGCGGGCTGATCGCCGCGCTGTGGGCGGACCGGAATCCCGGCCGCCTCGCCGCGCTCGTGCTCAACAGCCCGTGGCTGGAGATGCAGGGCAGCGCGGGGGTGCGCCTGCTGGCGAAGTCCATCGTGGGGCCCGTCTCCGCCATGAAGCCCTACGCCATGCTCACACTGCCGCGCATCGACCACTACTGGCGCACCCTCTCGGACCAGGCCGAGGGCGAATGGGACCTGCACCCGCTCTGGCGTCCCCCGCACGCGTTCGAGGTGCCGGCCGCCTGGCTGAGTGCGGTCCTCTCGGGGCACCGGGCCGTGGCCGGGCGGCTCGACGTCACCGTGCCGATCCTCGTGCTCGTCTCCGCGCGCGGGCATCGGGGCACGTCCTACGCCGAGGCGATGCTGACCTCGGACATCGTCCTGGACCCCGACGCCATGGCCCGCCGCTCCCTGCGGCTCGGCGACCGGGTGACCGTCCACCGGCTCCCCGACGCGCTGCACGACGTGTTCGCCTCCCCCGCGTCGGTGCGCGAGGCGGCCGGTGCCGCGACGCTCACGTGGCTGGGGGCCTACGCGCCGCCGTCGGCGTCCGAGGCCGAGTCCGGCGCGCCGGACGACGGCGCCGGCTGAGGGGTGTCCACGGCGCCGCCGTAGCGGCGGTCCCGGCGGGCGTAGGTCTCGACGGCGGCCCACAGGGTCCGCCGGTCGACGTCCGGCCACAGCACGTCCAGGAACAGCAGCTCCGCGTAGGCGGACTGCCACAGCAGATAGTTGGACAGGCGCTGCTCCCCCGAGGTCCGCAGGAACAGGTCCACGTCCGGGACGACGTCGACGTCCTGACCCGTGCGGAAACCGCGGTCGAGGTAGCGGGTGATGACGTCCTCGCTGATCTCCCCCGGCCGCATCCGGCCGGCCCGGACCTCTTCGGCGATCGCCTGGACGCCGTCCAGGATCTCGGCCCGGCTGCCGTAGTTCACGCACATGTGCAGGGTGGTGCCGGTGTTGTGGCGCGTGAGCTCCTCGGCCTCCTGCAGCTCCCGGATCACGGGGGTCCAGAGGCGCGGGGCCCGCCCGTTCCACCGGATCCGCACGTTCCACGAGTGCAGGGTGTCCCGCTGCCGGCGCAGCACGTCCCGGGAGAAGCCCATGAGGAAGCGCACCTCCTCCGCCGAGCGCCGCCAGTTCTCCGTGGAGAACGCATACGCGGACACGTGGCCGATCCCCAGCTCCACCGCCCCGGCGACGACGTCCAGCAGCGCCGCCTCGCCGGCCCGATGGCCCTCGGTGCGCGGCAGGCCGCGCTGGTTGGCCCACCGTCCGTTGCCGTCCATCACGATCGCCACATGCCGGGGCACGCAACGCGGGTCGATCCGCGGGGCGACCGCACCCGAGGGGTGCGGCGGCGGGGACTGCGGGGCTCGGTCGGCGCTCATGGTCTCCTCTCGACGCGCGGGGCGGGGAGGCCGAGGTCCTGGTCCAGGACGGACAGGGACACCAGGCGCCGCTCGGCGTGGAACTGCAGGTACGCGGCCACGATACCGGCCGCCTCGCGGCGGGCGGGGGCCCCGGAGGCGTCCGCGGTGGCCCAGTCCCCCGCCGCGAGGGCCGAGAGCAGGTCGAAGGTCTCCGGGGCTGGGTGCGCGGCACCGGGTGGCCTGCATTCGAGACAGACGGCCCCGCCGAGGCCCACGTGCAGCGCCGTGTGCGGGCCGGGGGCGCCGCAGCGGGCGCACCGGTCGAAGGTGGGGGCCCAGCCGGCCTGGGCGAGCGCGCGCAGCAGGAACGAGTGCAGGATCAGGCGTGGGTCGTGCGCACCGCGGGCCAGCGCGGCCAGCGCGCCGTGGAAGAGGCGGTACTGGGCGCGCCGACCGTCGTCGTCCACCGCGGGGACCCGCTCGACGGCCTCGGCGAGGGCGCCGGCGACGGTGTAGGCGTCGTAGTCGGCGGCCAGCATGGTCGCGTACGGGTGCAGCAGCTGCGCCTGGCTCACGGTGTGCAGCTCGCCCCGGCCGCGCGCGAGCTGGAGCGTGGAGTGCATGAACGGCTCCACCACCGAGCCCAGCCGGGAGGACGTCTTGCGCACCCCCTTGGCCACGGCCCGGACCAGGCCGTGCTCGGGGGTGAGCGCCTCGACGATGCGATCGGCCTCCCCCAGACGGTGGGTGCGCAGCACGATGGCCTCGGTGCGGAACGAGTTCGCCGCGTAGCCGCCGTGCCGCGCACCCCGCCAAGAGGAGCCGGAGCCGCTCACGCGCGCAGGGCGCGGTTCACCGCGGACACCACGGCCTTCAGCGAGGCGGTGGTGGTGTTGTGGTCCAGGCCAACGCCCCAGAGGACACGGTCGCCCACGGCCGCCTCCACGTAGGCGGCGGCCATGGCCGCGCCGCCCTCGGACAGTGCGTGCTCGGAGTAGTCGAGCACGCGGACGTCCACGCCCTCCTCGCCGAGGATGCGCAGGAACGCGTCGATCGGGCCGTTGCCCTGCGCCGCGCGGGTCTGCGTGACGCCGTCGACCTCGAGCTCGGCCTCCATCCGGAACGCGCCGTCCTCGCCGGAGGCCGAGGAGACCGAGCGGAGCCGGTAGTGGCCCCACTGCGCCTCCGCCGCGTCGGCGGGCAGGTACTCGTCCTGGAACACGCGCCACAGGTCGGCGCCGGAGACCTCGCCGCCCTGGGCGTCGGCCAGATCCTGGATGACGTGGGAGAACTCGATCTGCGCGCGGCGCGGCAGGTCCAGGTTGTGCTCGGACTTGAGCAGGTAGGCGACGCCGCCCTTGCCGGACTGCGAGTTCACGCGGATGACGGCCTCGTAGGAGCGGCCGATGTCCTTCGGGTCGATGGGCAGATAGGGCACGGCCCACGGGATGCCGTCCACGTCGGTGCCGGCCGCCTTGGCGTCGACCTCCATGGCCTCGAAGCCCTTCTTGATGGCGTCCTGGTGGGAGCCGGAGAAGGCCGTGAAGACGAGGTCGCCGCCCCAGGGCGAGCGCTCGGGCACGGCCAGCTGGCTGCAGTACTCGACCGTGCGCTTGACGTGGTCCATGTCGGAGAAGTCGATCATGGGGTCGACGCCCTGCGAGTACAGGTTCATGCCCAGCGTCACCAGGTCGACGTTGCCGGTGCGCTCGCCGTTGCCGAACAGGCATCCCTCGATGCGGTCCGCCCCGGCCAGGTAGCCCAGCTCGGCGGCGGCCACGCCCGTGCCGCGGTCGTTGTGCGGGTGCAGGGAGAGGATGAGCGAGTCGCGGTGCTCCAGGTTGCGGTGCATCCACTCGATCGAGTCGGCGTACACGTTCGGGGTGGACATCTCCACCGTCGCCGGCAGGTTCAGGATCATCTTGCGGTCGGTGGAGGCCTCCAGGACCGTGGCCACCTCGTCCGAGATGCGCCGGGCGAACTCGAGCTCGGTGCCCGTGTAGGACTCGGGCGAGTACTCGTAGGTGATCTGCGTGCCCTTGAGCTGCTCCTCGAACTTCTTCACCAGGCGCGCGCCGGAGGTCGCGATGTCCACGATCCCGTCCTCGTCCTGCCGGAACACCACGCGGCGCTGCAGCACCGACGTCGAGTTGTACAGGTGCACGATGGCCCGGTCGGCGCCCTCGAGCGCCTCGAAGGTGCGCTCGATCAGGTGCTCACGGGACTGGGTGAGGACCTGGATGGTGACGTCGTCCGGGATGTGGTCGCCCTCGATGAGCTGGCGGACGAAGTCGTAGTCGGTCTGCGAGGCGGAGGGGAAGCCGACCTCGATCTCCTTGAAGCCCATGCCGACGAGCAGCTGGAACATGCGCAACTTGCGCTCGGGGCCCATGGGGTCGATCAGGGCCTGGTTGCCGTCGCGCAGGTCCACGGCGCACCACAGCGGCGCCTTCTCGATGACCTTGTCCGGCCAGGTGCGGTCCGGCAGGGCGACCTCGATCTGGTCCTGGAACGGGACGTACTTGTGGAACTTCATCCCCGACGACTTCTGCAGGTGGGCGCTCATGCGTGTTCTCCCTCGACGTGCGCGCGGCGGGCGCGCGAAAGGTGGGTGGTCGGTGGCCGGACCGGGAGGTCAGGGGCTCCGCACGGGGTGTCCGGTCCGGTGGGAGGCGTCCTGCCTCCGCATGCGCTCAGGCGGCGTGGATCACGGCCTGGCACGGGGACCCCGTGCGGCCGGGAAGTAGCAGGCGGGCCGTGGCCGGCGCTGTCGTCGCGAGGCGGAGGGACATGCCCCCGACCCTAGCACCGAGGTGGGCCGGGCCACAGGAGGCCGTCCCCGTGTGACGCACGACGACGGCGGCCCGCTCCGGCGCGTGCGCGCCCGGGCCGGGGCCTCGGGCTCAGAAGCCGAGTCGGCCGAGCTGTTTGGGGTCGCGCTGCCACTCCTTGGCGACCTTGACCCGCAGGTCCAGGTGCACCTTGGTGCCGAGCATGCGCTCGATGCCCGCCCGCGCCTGCGCGCCGATCTCACGCAGCCGGGAGCCGCCCTTGCCGATGATGATGCCCTTCTGGCTGTCCCGTTCGACGAAGACGTTCGCCCACACGTCCATGAGGGGCCGATCCGCGGGGCGGTCCTCGCGCAGGGACATCTCCTCGACCATCACGGCCACCGAGTGCGGCAGCTCGTCGCGCACGCCCTCCAGGGCCGCCTCCCGGATGAGCTCGGCGACCATGACCGCCTCCGGCTCGTCCGTGAGCTCGCCGTCGGGGTACAGGGGCGGCCCGGCCGGCAGCAGGCCCGCGAAGACGCCCAGGACGTCGTCGACCTGGCGGCCGGCCACCGCCGAGACCGGCACGACGGCCGCGAAGCCCTCCCCGCCGTTCTCCGGCCCGAGGACCTCGTCGCCCAGCGCGGTCACGGCCACGAGCTGCGCCATGAGCTGCTCCGGGCCCACCTTGTCCGTCTTCGTCACCACGGCGACCACCGGGGTGCGGTGCAGGTAGGAGAGCTGCTGGGCGATGAACCGGTCGCCGGGACCGATCGCCTCGTCGGCCGGCAGGCACATGCCCACGGCGTCGACCTCGTTGAGCGTCTCCGCCACGAGGTCGTTGAGGCGCTCGCCGAGCAGGGTGCGGGGCCGGTGCAGGCCCGGGGTGTCCACGAGCACGAGCTGGAAGTCCTCGCGGTGGACGATCCCGCGGATGGTGTGGCGCGTGGTCTGCGGCTTGGAGGAGGTGATCGCCACCTTCTCCCCCACCAGCGCGTTGGTGAGCGTGGACTTGCCGGCGTTCGGCCGGCCCACGAGCGAGACGAAGCCGGAACGGAAGCCGTCCGCGGCGCGGGCCGGATCGACGAGATCGGTCATGGGGTCATCCTTGTCAGGCGGGGCGTGGGGTGGGGCGGCCGGCTCAGGCCACGGGGTCGGCGGGCGTGGCGCCGTGGGCCTGCTCCTCGCGCCGGCGCAGCCGCACCGGGCGGTCGGGGGTCTCGGAGACGCGCAGGCGCGCGACCCGGTTGCGGCGGGGCTCGAGGGTGTCCGCGACGAGCTCGATCCCCTGGACCACGACGCGCGAGCCCTGGATCGGGACGCGGCCGAGCTCCTTGGCCAGGAGGCCGCCGACCGTGTCGACGTCGTCGTCCTCGTCCTCCTCCGGCAGCTCGAACTCCTCCCGGAAGTCGTGGATGCCCATGCGCGCGTCGACGGAGTAGACGCCGGGCGCGACGAACTCCACCTCGGGGCGGTCCGGGTGGTCGTCCTCGTCGTAGATCTCGCCGACGATCTCCTCGATGAGGTCCTCGAGCGTCACGAGCCCCGCCGTGCCGCCGTACTCGTCCACCACCACGGCCACGTGGGTGGACTCGCGCTGCAGCTCCTGCAGGAGGGTGGCCACGGACTTCGACTCGGGGACGAAGCGGACGTCGCGCATGACCTCGGTGACGGGGGTGTCGGTCGCAGCGCCGTCGTGGTGCAGGGCGCGGGTGACGTCCTTGAGGTGCAGCATGCCCCGGATGTCGTCGGCGTCCTCGCCGATCACCGGGATGCGGGAGTTACCGGAGCGCAGGAACAGGGCCATGGCCTGGCCGAGCGTGTGGTCGGCGTCGATCGTGACGACGTCGGTGCGCGGCACCATGACGGAGCGGACGATGGTGTCGTTCATGGAGAACACCGACTGGATCAGCTCCGCCTCGGAGTCGGCGAGCACGTCCGCGTCGTGGGCGCGGGCGACGAACTCGCGCAGGTGGCGCTCCTGGAAGTCGTCCTCGTCCTCCGGCTCGACCTCGCGACGGCGCCGGTCCCGGTCCAGGCGGGCGGCGAGCGGGCCCAGGGCCCGGCGGAGCACCCACACGAGCCCGCCGAGGCGGCGGGCGACGGCGGCCTCGTTGCGGGAGCCGATCGGCCGCGGGCTCCAGACGCCCAGCAGGGCGGCCACGCCCACGAGCACGACCGCGGCGATCGCCACGGCGAGCCACGTGTCGTCCACCACCGCGTCGGCGGCCGCGGTCAGGCAGACGGCCGACAGGGCCTCGGCGACGAAGCGCCAGACCCGCAGGGCCCCGAGGTGGCTCTCCCGCTCGCGGGCGATCTCCAGGACCTTGGAGCCGGGCTGCTCGCGGACGATGTCCTCCGCGTCCCGCCGGGAGAGGTAGGAGAACGCGGACTCGGCCAGGGACAGCGTCCAGGTCAGGCCGAGGAAGACCAGGAACAGGGCGAAGAGGACGGCGGGCGTCAGCATGGGCGGTGCCGTCAATCCTCGACGGTGGGGGCCGGGGCGGGCCGCCCCAGGACCTCGGAGACGAGCCGATCCTGGAGCGTGAACATCTCCTCGCGCTCGGCGTCCTCGAGATGGTCGTACCCGAGCAGGTGGAGCATGCCGTGGGTGAGCAGCAGGAGCAGCTCGTCGTCACGGGAGTGCCCGCCGCGCGCCGCCTGCTCGGCGGCGACCTCGGGGCAGAGCACGACGTCGCCGAGCACGCCCTCGGCCGGCGCCTCGGGCGAGCCGGGGGTCAGCTCGTCCATGGGCAGGCTCATCACGTCGGTGGGCCCGGGCAGGTCCATCCACTCCTCGTGCAGCTCGGCCATGCGTGCGGCGTCCACGACGGTCACGGCCGTCTCGGCGCGCTCGTGGACGTGCAGGCGCGCGTACACGTGCCGGGCCATGCGCAGCAGCGCGTCCTCGGGGACCTCGATCCCCGACTCGTTCAGGATCTCAACGGCCACGGCGGGCCCCTCCTCGCTTCTGGGACCGCTCCGCGGGGCCGCGGGCGGCGTCGTAGGCGTCCACGATGGCGCTCACCAGCGAGTGCCGGACCACGTCCGAGGAGTCGAAGCGGACCATCTCCAGTCCCTCGATCCCCTCGAGCACCTCGACGGCCTGGGCCAGGCCGGACTGGGTGCCGCGCGGCAGGTCCACCTGCGAGGTGTCTCCCGTGACGACCATGCGCGCACCGAAGCCGAGGCGGGTCAGGAACATCTTCATCTGCTCGCCGGTGGTGTTCTGGGCCTCGTCGAGGATCACGAACGCGTCGTTCAGGGTGCGGCCGCGCATGTACGCCAGCGGGGCGACCTCGATGGTCCCGGCCTCCATCAGCCGCGGGATCGACTCGGGCTCGATCATGTCGTGCAGCGCGTCGTACAGAGGGCGCAGGTACGGGTCGATCTTCTCGGAGAGCCCGCCGGGCAGGAAGCCGAGCCGCTCGCCGGCCTCGACGGCCGGGCGGGTGAGGATGATGCGGTTGACCTCCTTGGCCTGCAGCGCCTGCACGGCCTTGGCCATGGCCAGGTAGGTCTTGCCGGTGCCGGCCGGGCCGATGCCGAAGACGACGGTGGAGCGGTCGATCGCCTCCACGTAGTCCTGCTGGTGCAGGGTCTTCGCGCGGATGCGGCGGCCCCGGCCCGAGAGGATCGAGTCCAGGTGCAGCTGACCCGCGCCGCGCCCGGTGGCGGCATCGCGGACGTGGTGGACGACCTGGCCCATCACCTCGGGGGTGACGGCCTGGTCGCGGCGGGCGATCGAGCGCAGGTCCTCGACGACGCGCCGCACCGACGCCACGTCGGCCACCGGCCCGGCCAGGTCCAGCCGCTGGTCGCGGACCGTGACGTCCACGGTGGGGAACACGCCGCCGAGGATCCGCAGCAGGGCGTCCTGCGGTCCGAGCGTGCGGACCATGAGGTCGGCGGTCTCGAACGCGACCCCCTCGTGCGCGGTGGCGGGCGGGGTCGGGGTCGTGGGGGGCACGGTCACGATGGGGCGGATCACCTCGGGGTCGTGGGGGCGGGACGTCCCGTCCAGTCTAGGCGTCGGCGCGTCGTCCTGCCGGGGCTCACCAGCGGCCGAGCCGGTGCTGGAGCACGGCGAGGGCGGCGGGGCCGGCCGTGGAGGCGCGCAGCACGTGCGGGCCGAGCCGCACCGGCACGGCCCCCGCGGCCACGCAGGCCTCGAGCTCGGCCGGGCCGATCCCGCCCTCGGGGCCCACGACGACGGCGATCTCGGCGGCCGCGGAGAGTCGCTCCGCGGGCACCGCGGACACCCCGTGCTCCGCGTCCTCGTGCAGCACGAGGACGAGCCGGCCGCCGTCGTCGTCCCGGACCAGCCCGGCGACCGCCGTCCCGGAGACGTGGTCCCGGACCGCGGGCACCCGGGCGCGACGCGCCTGCTTGGCGGCCGCGCGGGCCGTGTCCGCCCACTTCTGGCGGGCCTTGGCGGCCTTGGGACCCTTCCAGCGGACGATCGAGCGCTCGGCCTCCCAGGGCACCACGGCGTCCACGCCGAGCTCGACGGCGGCCTGGACCGCCATGAGATCCCGGTCGCCCTTGGCGAGGGCCTGGACGAGCACGAGCGCCGGGGTGGGCGCCGGCTCCTCCGCCACCGTGTCCAGCCGCACGGTCACCGCGTCCGGGGCGGCCGCGAGCACGGTGCCGTGGCCGAGCGTGCCCGACCCGTCGGCCAGGAGCACGGCCTCCCCGGGGGCCAGGCGCATGGCCGCGGCGGCGTGCCGGGCCTCGGGGCCGCCGAAGACGACCTCCGCGCCCGCGCTCGCGCCGGCCAGGGCGCCCGGCTCGAGGTGGAACAGGGGGGCGGTCACAGGTTCCTCAGGTTCTCCCGCAGCCGGGCGAACATGCCCTTGGCCTGGGGTGCGCCGTGCACGACCTCCTCGCCGCGCACCTCGGCCAGGCGCTCCAGGAGCTGGCGCTGCTCGTCGTCCAGGTCGGTGGGCGTGGTGACCACCACGTCCACCTTGAGGTCGCCACGGCCCTGCCCGCGCAGGCGGCCGACGCCCAGGCCGTGGAGGACCTCGACGTGGCCGGACTGCACGCCCGGGTCCAGGCTGACGGACTGCTTGCCGTCCAGGGTGTCCAGCGTGACGGTGGTGCCCAGGGCCGCGGCGGCCATGGGGACGGTCACGGTGGTGGCCAGGTGGTCGCCCTCGCGGCGGAAGGTCTCGTCCGGGCGGACCGCGATCTCCACGTAGAGGTCCCCGTTCGGGCCGCCGCCCGGGCCGGCCTCGCCGCGGCCGGCGAGGTGGATGCGGGTGCCGTCGTCCACGCCCGCGGGGATGCGCAGGGTCAGCGGCGTCCGGGTGCGGACGCGGCCCTGCCCGTCGCACTCGTGGCAGGGCGTCGGGATGACGGTGCCGAACCCCTGGCAGGCGGGGCAGGCCTCGGTGGCCATGACGGTGCCCAGCAGCGACCGCACGGGGCGCTGGATCATGCCGTGGCCGTGGCAGGTCTGGCAGGTCTCCGGCTGGGTGCCGGGCTCGCAGCACGAGCCCTCGCACCGATCGCAGCGCACGGCCGTGTCCAGCTCGATCGTCTGCTCGCCGCCGAAGACGGCGTCGCGCAGGTCGATCCGCGCGGTCACCAGGGCGTCCTGGCCGCGGCGGGCGCGGCTGGCGGGGCCGCCGCGGCCGCCCTGGCCGGCGGCGTTCATGAAGGTCTCGAAGATGTCGGCGAAGCCCCCGAAGCCGCCCGTCCCGCCGAAGCCGCCCGGGAAGCCGGCCTGGCCGTTCTCGTTGCCCGTCGTGTCGTAGGCCCGGCGCCGGCCCTCGTCCGAGAGCACCTCGTAGGCGTGGGAGATGCGCTTGAACTGCTCGGCCGCCTCCGGGTCGGGGTTGACGTCCGGGTGGTGGGTGCGCGCGAGCTTGCGGTAGGCGCGGCGGATCTCCTCGGTGCTGGCGTCACGGCTGACGCCGAGCGTCTCGTAGTGGTCGGTCACGGTGGGGATTCCTCTCGGGGAGAGCGGGACGTGGGGCGATGCGGGACGGGGCCCGCCAGGACGCGCGGAGGCGCGTCAGGTGGTCAGGATGCGGGAGAGATAGCGGGCGATCGCCCGGACGGCGGCCATGGTGCCCGGATAGTCCATCCGGGTCGGGCCGATGACACCGACCTTCGCCACGGCGCCGGGGCCGTAGGCGGCCGCGACCACCGAGGTGTCCGCGAGCGATCCGGCGTTCTCGGAGCCGATCCGCACGGACACCCCGTGGGCGTCCTGCTCCATCTCCGTGAGCAGGCGCAGCAGCACCACCTGCTCCTCGAGCGCCTCCAGGATCGGCCCGATGGACGCGCCGAAGTCCCCCGGGGAGCGGGCCAGGTTGGCGGTGCCGGCCAGGACGATGCGGTCCTGCCGGCCGGCCTCGAGCAGGTCGTGGACGGCCGCGGCCACGAGGGCGGCGGACTGCCGGTGCTCCGGGCGGACCCGGGTGACGACGTCGTCCACCACGGTAGCCGCCTGCACCGGACCGAGCCCCAGCAGGGCGTCCAGCAGGAGGCCGCGGAGCACGGACAGCTCCGCCTCCTCGACCGGACGGTCCAGCACGGCGTGCCGCTGGTCCACCCGCCCCGTGGACAGGATGAGGACCACGAGCACGCGCGTGGGCGCGAGGGAGACCAGTTCGAGGTGGCGGATCGTGGAGCCGTCCTCGTGGGGGAACTGCGCGACGGCGACCTGCTGGGTCAGCTGGGCCAGGAGGCGCACCGTGGACTCCATCATGTGCTCGGTGTCCGTCTCCGGATCCAGCAGGGTCCGCACGGCCCGGCGCTCGGCCGGGGACAGCGGCTTCACCTCGGAGAGGCGGTCGACGAACACGCGGTAGCCCTTGTCCGTGGGGACGCGCCCGGCGGAGGTGTGCGGGGCCACGATGAGGCCCTCCTCCTCGAGCGCAGCCATGTCGTTGCGCACGGTCGCGGAGGACACGCCCAGGGCGTGCCGTTCCACGAGCGCCTTGGAGCCCACGGGCTCGCGCAGCGCCACGTAGTCCTCCACGATCGCCTGGAGCACCTGCAGGCGGCGGGGCTGCTCCGACATCTCGGTCCTCCTCTGGTCCGTCGGGATCCGGGGCGACCCCGGAGGTGCCCCTGGCTGGCACTCCGGCGGGTCAAGTGCCAATGCTACCGTCCGACCCGGGGGACGACCCGACCGGCCCGCACGGCTTCGCTCACGGTGATCGCCCGCCCCCGTTGCTACCGTGCTCTCCCATGGACTGGAGCAGCTGGGGCCCCGCGGGCCACGACGACCTGACGCGCCGCCCCGCCCGGACCGTCCCCGATGTGCCCGCCACCCCCGGCACGGTGGTCGAGGACGTGGCCTCCGGGTTCACCGGGGCCGTGATCGGCATCGAGCGCTCCGGCGGCGTGCACGTGGTGGTCCTGGAGGACCGTCGCGGCGTGCGCCGCGGCTTCCCCCTCGGCGGCGGCTTCTGGATCGACGGCGAGCCCGTGACCCTGGTCCCCCCGACCGCCGCGGCCCCGGCGGCGCCGGCCCGCACCGCCTCCGGCTCGCGACGGGTCGAGGGGGCGCGGGCCCGCACCGCTCGCGCCTCTCGCATCTGGGTGGAGGGCGTGCACGACGCCGAGCTGGTGGAGAAGGTGTGGGGCGAGGACCTGCGCCTCGAGGGCATCGTCGTGGAGCCCCTGCACGGCGTGGACGACCTCGCCGGGGCGATCCGTGCGTTCGCCCCCGGTCCGCGGCGCCGGCTCGGGATCCTCGTGGACCACCTCGTCACCGGGTCCAAGGAGGAGCGCCTCGCGGCCGAGGCCATGCGCGTGCCGGGGGCCGCGGGCAACGTGCTCATCCTCGGTCACCCCTACGTGGACGTCTGGCAGGTCATCAAGCCCTCCGTCCTCGGCATCCCCGCGTGGCCCGTCGTGCCGAAGGGGCAGGACTGGAAGACGGGGATCCTGCGGGGACTGGGCTGGCCGCACGGGAGCAAGGAGGCCACGGGGCTGGGGTGGAAGCGGCTGCTCTCCCACGTCACCACGTACGCGGACCTCGAGCCGTCCCTGCTGGGCCGCGTGGAGGAGCTCATCGACTTCCTCACCGCCGCACCCGAGCACTGATCTCGGCGCGGCCCCCGCCCGCCCGCGCTATGCTGGCCCATGCCCTGCGCCCGGTCCCCGGCGCGCGGGTCTCGCAATCCAGGAGGAGCCCCTCGTGAACACCCGCGCGCAGCCCGACGCCGGCCGCACCGGCCACGGCCCGCCCGCCTGGCTCGTCTCGGCCGGCGGCCGCGGCGCCCCGCTCACGGCGAAGCAGGACCGTGACCGCGCGGCGCTGGCCCACCTCAGTCTGGCGTTCGGCGTGCTCGGCCCGCTGGTCGTGTGGCTGCTCTACCGCGACCGCGGCCCGTTCACCTCGCAGGAGTCGCGCGAGGCCCTGAACTTCTCCGGGCCGCCCACGCTCATCACGCTCCTGTTCTTCTTCCTGTCCCTGCTGCCGGTGGTCGGCCCGATCTTCGCGATCCTCGGCGCGCTCACGTGGGCCGCCATGGCGGTCTACGGCGTGATGGGCGCCTCGCACGTGTCCAAGGGCCGTCCGTTCCGGTACCCGTTCAACCTGCGCATCCTGCGCTGACCCGGGGCCGGCCGGTCAGAAGCCGGCCAGCGCCCGGACGATCGCGTCGTTGCGCAGCCGCCCCTCGAGCGTGGGGACGATGCGGCCGTCGACGGCGGCGCGCCCGTCCAGCAGGCCCGCGGCGATGAGTTCGGCGATCGCCCCGCGGATCCGCGCGGCCTCCCCCGGCGTCTCCGAGACGAGCTCCGCGGTCGGGAGCCCGTCCACCGTGCGCACCGCGAGCATGATGCGCTCGAGGCGCCGCGCGTCGGCGTCGGGCCGCTCGCGGCCCACGGCGGGGGTGACCCCTGTGGCCAGCCGCTGCGCGTAGGCGGCGGGGTGCTTGGCGTTCCAGAACCGGACCCCGGCGAGGTGCGAGTGCGCGCCCGGGCCGATCCCCCACCAGTCCTGGTCCTCCCAGTACGCCACGTTGTGCCGCGCACGGTGGACCCCGGAGCCCTGCGGGTCCCGAGCCCAGTTGGACACCTCGTACCAGCGGTAGCCGGCGGTGCCGAGCAGCTCCTCGGCGAGCAGGTACTTGTCCGCCTGGTCGTCGGGGTCCACGTCCGCCACCTCGCCGCGGGCCACCTGGGCCCCGAGCTTGGTGCCCTCCTCCACGATCAGCGAATACGCGCTCACGTGGTCCGGGGCCAGGGCGACGGCGGCCTCGAGCGTGGCCCGCCAGTCGGCGAGGGACTCCCCCGCGGTCCCGTAGATCAGGTCCAGGGACACCTCCAGGCCGGCCTCGCGGGCCGCGGCGACGGCGGCGGGGACGGACTCGGGCCGATGGGTGCGCTCGAGCGTGGCGAGCACGTGCGGCACCGCGGACTGCATGCCCAGGGAGAGGCGGGTGAAGCCGCCGGCCGCGAGCTGGCGGGCGTACTCCGGGGTGATCGTGTCCGGGTTGGCCTCGGTGGTCACCTCCGCGCCGGGCGCGATCCCGAACCGGTCCACCGCCGCCTGGAGGATGCGCACGAGGTCCGCGGCCGGCAGGAGCGTGGGCGTGCCGCCGCCGAAGAACACCGTGTGCAGCGGGCGGGCGGGCACGTCCGAGGACGCGAGCACGTCCGCGGCGAAGTCCAGCTCCGCGACCGCCGACTCCCAGTAGTCGCCGCGACCCGCGCCGGGGCCGAGGTCGACGGCCGTGTACGTGTTGAAGTCGCAGTAGCCGCAGCGCACCGTGCAGAACGGCACGTGGACGTACAGGCTGAAGGTGCGCGCCGCGCCGTCGCGGGCGGCCGCGCGCACCCGCTGCCCGACGTCAGCCGGCAGCCGGCCGTCGTCGGGGACGGGCTCGCCGAGGGGCAGGGCGGGCACTTACTTCTTCGCCGCCTGGTCGGCGCCGGCGCCGTCCGAGGACAGGGCGGCGATGAAGGCCTCCTGCGGGACCTCCACCCGGCCGACCATCTTCATGCGCTTCTTGCCCTCCTTCTGCTTCTCGAGCAGCTTGCGCTTGCGGGAGATGTCGCCGCCGTAGCACTTGGAGAGCACGTCCTTGCGGATCGCGCGGATGTTCTCGCGGGCGATGATGCGCGAGCCGATGGCGGCCTGGATCGGCACCTCGTACTGCTGGCGCGGGATCAGCTCCTTGAGCTTGCCCGTCATCATCACGCCGTACGCGTAGGCGTTGTCCCTGTGGGTGATCGAGGAGAACGCGTCCACCTGTTCGCCCTGGAGCAGGATGTCCACCTTGACGAGGTCGGCGACCTGGTCGCCGTCGGCCTTCCAGTCCAGCGAGGCGTACCCCTTGGTGCGGGACTTGAGCTGGTCGAAAAAGTCGAACACGATCTCGGCCAGCGGGATCCAGTAGCGGATCTCCACGCGTTCCTCGGAGAGGTAGTCCATGCCCTTGAGGTTGCCGCGCTTGGCCTGGCACAGCTCCATGACGGCGCCGATGAACTCCGCCGGCACGATGATCGTGGCCGAGGCCATGGGCTCGCGCACCTCGAGGATCTTGCCCTCGGGGAACTCGGAGGGGTTGGTCACGGTGACGACCTCACGGTCCTCCCGGGTGACCTCGTAGACCACGTTGGGCGCGGTGGAGATGAGGTCGAGGTCGAACTCGCGCTCGAGGCGCTCGCGCACGATCTCCAGATGCAGCAGACCGAGGAAGCCGACGCGGAAGCCGAAGCCCAGCGCGACCGAGGTCTCCGGCTCGTAGACGAGCGCGGCGTCGTTGAGCTTGAGCTTGTCCAGGGCGTCACGCAGCACGGGATAGTCCGAGCCGTCGATGGGGTACAGACCCGAGAACACCATGGGCTTGGGGTCCTCATAGCCACCCAGGGACTGCTCCGCCGGGTGGGCGTGGTTGGTGACCGTGTCGCCCACCTTGGACTGACGCACGTCCTTCACGCCGGTGATGAGGTAGCCCACCTCGCCCGCGGCCAGGCCCTTGGTGGGCACGGGCTCCGGGGAGGAGACGCCGATCTCGAGGAGCTCGTAGGTCGTGCCCGTGGACATCATGCGGACCTTCTCCCGTGGGGAGAGCCGGCCGTCCACGACGCGCACGTACGTGACGACGCCCCGGTAGGTGTCGTACACGGAGTCGAAGATCATCGCGCGGGCCGGGGCGTCCGCGTCCCCCTCCGGGCCGGGGATGGCGCGGACCACGCGGTCCAGCAGCTCCTCGACGCCGACGCCCGTCTTGCCGGAGACGCGCAGCACGTCCTCGGGCTCGCAGCCGATCAGGGAGGCCAGCTCGGCCGCGTAGCGGTCCGGATCCGCGGCGGGCAGGTCGATCTTGTTGAGCACGGGGATGATCTCCAGCTCGTGCTCCATGGCGAGGTAGAGGTTCGCCAGGGTCTGGGCCTCGATGCCCTGGGCGGCGTCCACCAGCAGGATCGCGCCCTCGCACGCGGCCAGCGAGCGGGAGACCTCATAGGTGAAGTCCACGTGCCCGGGGGTGTCGATCATGTTCAGGGCGTAGTCCACCCCGTCCACGGACCAGGGCATGCGCACGGCCTGGGACTTGATGGTGATGCCGCGCTCACGCTCGATGTCCATGCGGTCCAGGTACTGGGCCTTCATGTCGCGGGGCTGCACGACGCCGGTGGCCTGCAGCATGCGGTCCGCCAGCGTGGACTTGCCGTGGTCGATGTGGGCGATGATGCAGAAGTTGCGGATCACCGAGGGGTCGGTGGCAGCGGGCACCGGGGGGTTCGACGCCAGGGGCGACACGGGCACTTCCTCTACGGGTGACGGGGACGGGACTCTGACCGCCTAGTCTCTCATGTCCCGCCGCCGACCCGACCCGGACGCCGGGCCCGCGCGTCCACTAGATTCACGCCCATGGCCTTCGACCTGCATCGCGCCCTGTCCCTCGGCCGCCGGACGGCACGCCTGATCGGCGCCCTCCGCGACGACGCCCGGCCGCGTCGAGCCGCCTCTGAGGCCGGTCGACGGGCCGGCGAACGGAGCGGCCCGTCGCCCTTCCCGGGCCCGCCCGGGCCTCCCGGGCCCGCGTGGGACCCCACGGAGCCCACCGACTCGTGGCCGATGCCCGGGCCCGGGCAGGAGCGCCGGCCCCGGCGACAGGACACCGACCGCCACGTGTCCCTGCCGGACTTCACCGGGACCGTCCGCGTCGAATACGCGCCCGCGCCCGGGCCGACGGCCGGGCCGGGCGAGGTCGTGTGGACCTGGGTGCCGTACGAGGAGATGGACGGCCGGGGCAAGGACCGCCCCGTGCTCCTGATCGGCCGGGACGGGGCGCTCCTGCTCGGGCTCATGCTGACCAGCCGGGACCGGAACAACGCGCTGACCCGCGACGAGGACTACGTGGACGTGGGCGCAGGCGCCTGGGACCGGTCCGGCCGCGCCTCGGAGGTGAAGCTGGACCGGGTGGTCCGCGTGGATCCGGCCGCGGTGCGCCGGGAGGGCGGCGTCCTGGACCGGGCGGCCTTCGACCGGGTCACGGCCGCGCTGGCCCGCGCCCGGAGGCGGGGGCGCTGAGTCGGCCGCGCGGATCGCGGGGTCTGGGTGGTAGGATCGTCCGCATTGTGTCCGCCGGTCGACGGGCACCCCCGGAACGGGTCATCATCGGTGTTCCCCACGCCGCTCAGTCCACGGATCCGGGCACCCTCCACGACCCCCTGTTCATGCGGCGCCCGGACCCTCGTCCGCGCCGCCGACGACGAAGGACCCGATTTGGCTAACATCAAGTCCCAGAAGAAGCGCATCCTCACCAACGAGAAGGCGCGCCAGCGCAACGTCGCGGTGAAGTCCGAGCTGAAGACCGCCATCCGCGCCGTGGACAAGGCCGTCGCCGCCGGCGAGGCCGAGGCCGCCGCCGCCGCGCTGCGCACCGCCTCCCGCAAGCTGGACAAGGCCGCTTCGAAGGGCGTCATCCACAAGAACCAGGCCGCGAACCGCAAGTCCGGCATCGCCGCCCGCGTGAAGGCCCTCCTCGGCTGATCCACGCCCCCCGGCTGTGACCGCGGCCCCCGCCCCGAGCGATCGGTGCGGGGGCCGCGTCGTGTCCGGGCTGCCCCCGTCGCGTGCCGTCCGGCGGCGCCGTCAGCGGCTGACGGCGGTGGCCACGCGGATGACCGCGCGCTCGACGGCGAACTCCGGGTTGCGGGAGGCGCCCTTGGCCTCGGCGTCGGCCTGGGCGATCCACTCCACGGCCTGCGCGATGCCGGCCGCCGTCCAGTGCCGCGCCGCCTGCTGGATGTAGCGCACCTGGAACGGGGCCACTCCGAGCAGGGACGGCAGCTCGGCGGCGGGCCGGCGGGCGTCGATCATCCGTGCCACCTGCCGCGCCTTGAGCGCGAGCGCCGCGGTGATCATCACCGGGTGCACGCCGGTGGCCATCGCGTGCCGCACGAGGGACACGGCCCTCGCCGCCTGCCCCTCGAGCGCCGCGTCGGCCACCGCGAAGCTCGTGGCCTCCACGCGGCCGCTGTAGTAGGTGTCCACGGTCTCGACGGTGACGACGCCCTCGGTGTCGTCGACGAGCTGGGCACACGCGGCCGCGAGCTCCGTGAGCGAGGCGCCGGTGGCGCGGATGAGCGCGCGGGCCGCCTCCTCGTCGATGCGTCGACGCCGGTCGCGGAACTCGGCCTGCACGAAGGCCAGCCGCTCCTCGTCCTTCTTCAGCGGCACGCATTCGACCACCGTGCCGTCCTTCGCGACGGCATCCAGCAGCTTCTTGCCGCGGGTGCCGCCGGTGTGACGCAGCACGAGCGTGACGTCGTCCGCGCCGGGGCCCTGCTGGACGAGGCGCAGGGCGTCCTCGAGGAACGCATCGTTCATGGCCTCGAGGCCCTCGACCGTGATGAGGGTGGGCTCGGCGAAGAGGGACGGGCTGGCCGCGGTGGCCAGCTGGCCGGGCTGGTACTCCCCCGCGCGGAGCCGGTGGATCTCCAGCTGACCGTGACGCTCGCGCAGAGCCTGGGTCACGCGGTCCGTCACCCACCGGGCGGCATGGTCCTCGGGTCCCTTGAGGAGCATGAGCGGGGCGGGCTCGGCTCGCCGCCAGGCCAGCGGGTCGGTGCGGCCGGCTCGGCCGGAACGGGGGCTGCGGGCGGCGGACATGCGTCCCATCCTAGGGTCCGGTGCGGACGCTCGAGGGCGGGCGGACGGTGTGAGCCGTGATCTCGGGCGCGCCGTCGGGGTTGGGGCCGTCCGCGGCCGTGAGGGCCAGCGTGCCGTGCAGGTCCGTGCGGGCCACCGGCCCGAGGCGGCCGAGCGCGTCCACCGTGGCCCGGTGAGGGTGGCCGTACGGGTTGTCGGCGCCCACGGAGACCACGTGCAGGCGGGCGCCGGCCGCGCGCGGCACGGCCGTCCCACCGTTGCGGGCCCCGTGGTGGGCGACCTTGAGCACGTCCACGCGCGGCGGTGCGGCGGCATCGGACCGGCGCCCCGCGACCCACGCCGCGGAGGCGTCCTCCTCCATGTCGCCGGTGACCAGCGTCGTGACCGGACCGGCCCCGCTCTCGACGGTGACCAGCACCTGCGCGGAGGCGTCGTTCTCCTCGGGGGCCCGCGCGTCGGCGAGCAGCACATGCCACCGCACCGGCCCGGCCGTGCCCGTCGCACCGGTGCGGAGCCGTGCCGCGTCGGCGGGCGGGTCGACGCCCTCCGCCTCCCCGCCGCGCCCTCCCCTGCCCTGCCCCGGTGCGTCCCGGGTCGCGTAGTGCACCGCCCCGGGGGAGGCGCGGTCGACCACGCCGGCCAGCCCCCCGGCGTGGTCGGCGTGCAGGTGGGTGAGCAGCACGGCGTCCACCCGGTCGACGTCGAGGTCGTCGAGGCAGCGACGAGCGAGCCCCGGCTCGGGCCCGACGTCGACGACGACCCCCGCGCGCGGGCCGGACCGGAACACGGCCATGTCCCCCTGGCCGACGTCGCAGAACGCCACCGCCCAGTCCGGCGGGGCCGCGCCCGAGGCCCGCGGCACGAGGACCGCCCCGACCGCACCCGTGGTGGCCGCGGCCAGCGCGGCGGCGAGCACGACCAGGGCGGGGAGGCGCTCGCGGGTCCGCGGCGCGCTGCGGCCGACACGCCGCACCGGGGCGGCCCGGCGGCGTTCGAGCAGGAGCACGGCGGCGAATCCGAGGAGCGTCGCGGCAACCAGCAGGACGCCCAGCCCGGCGCCGAGGGCTCCGGCCGGCCACGGACGCAGCGCCCCGGGCAGGGAGGCGCTGGTGTGGGCGACCCACCCGATCCAGGCCGCGGGCCACTGGATCACGGCGACGAGGGCGGCGGCGATCCCCGGCGCGGGCAGGGCGAGGGCCGCGGCGAGGGTGCCCAGGACGGTCACGGGCGGCACGGCCGGGGCGGCCAGCAGATTGGCCGGCACCGCGTAGGCCGACACCTCACCGGTCATGGCCAGGATGATCGGCTGGCAGGCCAGGTGGGCGGCCACGGTCACCGCGAGCGACGCCGAGAGCCACCGCGCCACGACGTCGGGCAGCACCCGGCCGAGCCCGGCGTGCAGCGCACGGTCGAGGGGCGCGCCGCCCAGGACGATGCCCGCGGTCGCGGCCAGGGAGAGGTGGAAGGCCGGTTCCACGGCGAGGGCCGGCACCGCGACGAGCAGGGCCGTGCCGCCCACCGTCAGGAGTCCGAACGCCTGCCGCGCGCGGCCGAAGAACACCGCGAGGGCGCCGAGGGCGCCCATCACGGCCGCCCGGAGCACGGACGGCTCCGGCCCCACCACGACCACGAACACCCCGAGGACCGCCAGCCCGGCGCTGAGGACCACCGCCCGGTGCACCCGCGCGCAGCGCAGGGTGATCGCGACCGCGCCGAGGATCATGGCCACGTTGGCCCCGGACACGGCAGACAGGTGCGACAGGCCCGAGGCCTTCATGGCGTCGTCGAGGGCGGCCCCCTGGGCGGAGCGGTCGCCCAGCACCAGCCCCGGGATGAGCTCCGGCGCCGCGCCGACCGTGCGCTCCGCGGACTGACGGAATGCGGCGCGCAGCGCCTCCCGCCGAGGCGGGCCCGGGCCGCCGTCGGTGGCCCCGCCCGCCGTCTCCACCCCGCCGGGGCAGGGTCCCGGCTGCGGGGCGGCCGCGGCGGCCAGGAACACGGTGGAGCCGGACCTCGACGGCCGGGCCACGACGCACACCCGCGATCCCGGCCCGCCGCCGGGGGCCGCCGTTCCGTCCGACGGCGCGGCGATCGTCGCGGGCGGTGCGCCCCCGCCCGTGAGTCGGGCCGTCACGGCCGCCTCGGGGGCCCGCGGCGGATGACCGAACGTCTCGACCCGCACGGGCACGCTCCAGCGCGGGCCGAAGGTCGCCTCGCTCCGGGTGGCGGGCCCGTCCAGGGTCAGCTCGAGCCGCAGCGGTGAGCCGGCGTGCACCGCGCCGGTCCAACCGCTGGCGCTGGCCGCGGCGGCGGGCCCGGCCGAGTGCTGCAGCATCAGGGCCGCGGCTACGCCGGCCAGCGCCGTCGCGGTGGCCACGCCCCGTATCCGACCGGTCGAGCGGGCGGCCCCCAGGACGGCGGCCGCGGCGACGGCCAACCCGGTGAGGGCCGCCGCCGAGCGGGCCGGGGCGTCCCAGGCGACGCCGAGGATCCCGAGGGTCAGGCAGGCGAGCAGGGCGGGCACCCACCGGGCCTCGAGCGGGCCGGGCACCTCGCGGTGGCGGGCGCGGCGGTCCATGGGATCGCTGGACGGACCCGGGGCCGGGCTCACCACGAGACGTGGTCACGCAGCCGGTCGAGCGTGGCCGGGCCGATGCCGGGCACCGCGTCCAGGTCCGGCAGGCCGGTGAACGGGCCGACCGTCTCGCGGTGGGCGATGATCTTCTCCGCCGTGGCGGGGCCGACGCCGGGCAGGGTCTGCAGCTCCGTGGCGTCGGCGGTGTTCAGGTCCACGGTGTCGCCGGACTCGGCGCCGCCCGGCTCGCCTCCGGCACCGGCCCTGCCCGTGGTCGGCGTGGGCTGCGCCTGCGCGGCCCCGGCCACCCGGTCCAGGGCGTCCTGCGGCGTGTGGGCGGAGGGGACGAGGACCTGTTGGCCGTCGTCCAGCGGGGCCGCGAGGTTGATGCGCTCCGCCCGGGCGTGCCGGGTCGTGCCGCCGGCGGCGCGCACGGCGTCGGCCACCCGGGAGCCCGGCGCGAGGCTGACCACACCCGGCCGGGCGACCTCGCCCACCACGTGCACCCGCAGCGGGGTGGACCCGGCGGGGCCGGACGCCTCCCCCGACGGCCCCGCCTCCGGCGTCCGCGCGTCGGTGCCCGCCGCCGACGGGGCGGTGGAGGGAGCGTCGGTCTGCGGGATGCCCGCACCGGCCGCGGCCGCCGGGATCGCCGAAGGCGGCGCCGGGGTGGTCAACCAGGCCACCGCCCACCAGGCCGCGGCGGCGACGAGCAGCACCGTGACCGCCAGCAGGGCCGGCCGCCACCGCAGCACCGGGCCCCGGGGCGGGGTGCGCTCCCACCGGGACGCGGCGTGCGGGCTGGCCGTGTCGACGTCGGGGACGGCCGAGGGCGCGGGGTCCGGGGCGAAGGCGGGCGGATCGTCGCAGAGGCGGTGGCTGGGGCTCATGCGGGCAGTCTGCGTCCCCGCGTCTGAGCCGGGCGCGTCCCGCACCCGGCTTGGGGATCACCATCGCGCTCCAGGGCGGTGTGCAGGAACGGACGCGCCCGTCTCCTCAGCGCTCCCGCACGGGCGGCCTCAGTCCCCCGAGCCCCCCGTGGGCGATTCCAGCGGGCAGATCACCACACCCAGGGCGCCCAGGCCCAGGTGCGCGGCGAGCACGGCGGGCAGCTCGACGACGGGCACGGGGGTGGTGGAGATCGGCTGGAGCCGCTCCGCGAGCTGCACGGCCGTCTCGGGGTCGCCGTACGCGTGCACGGCGATCCGCACCGGGTCCCCGCCGGCCCGCTCGGTCGCGAGCTCCACGAGCCGGTCGACGGCCCGGGCCGCGGAGCGCGGGCGGTCGACCAGGCCGATCGCGCCGTCGTCGACGGCCATGACGGGGCGCACCTGCAGCAGCGTGCCCAGCAGCGAGGCCAGCCCGCTGATCCGCCCGCCCCGGCGCAGCTGCTCGAGGCTGGGCACCGTGAACAGCACGTGGCTGGAGTCCACGGTGGCCTCGAGCCGCTCGCGGATGCGGGCCACGGGCATGCCCACCCCCGCGTCCACGGCGGCGTCCACCACGGCCATGCCCAGCGCGAAGCCCACGGTGCGCGAGTCCACCACGGTCACCGGGCGCTCGGCGTCCGCGGCGGCCAGGCGTGCGGCCTCCACGGTGCCGGAGAGCTCGCCGGACAGGTGGACGGAGAGGATGCGTGCGTAGCCGGCGCGGGCCAGCTCGGCGTAGGCCGTCCGGAACGCGCCCGGCGAGGGCCGTGAGGTGCGCACCGGGGTGCCGGCGGCCAGGGCCAGCGGCAGCTCCAGCGCGAGCTCGTCCGTGCCCTCCGTGTGGATCTGCTCGCCCACCATGACGGGCAGCGCCACCTGGCGGATCCCGGCGGCCAGACCGTGTCCGAGGACGGCGCCGGGCAGGGCCGCGGCCGAGTCCGTGACGACGGCCGTGCGGTCCCGGCGGGGCGGGCGCAGCCCGTAGCGTGCCCGCCCGGCCAGCTGGGAGCGGCGGGAGCGCAGGCGGGCGAGCGCGTCGTCGCGCCACTGCTCGATGCTCGCCACGGCCTGCCTCCTCTCCCCCGGCCCGGTCGGGGCCGGTCTCACGCGGTCAGCGGATCACCAGGTTCACGAGCTTGGGCTCGCGCACGATCACCTTGACGATCTCGGCGTCCCCGATGAAGTTCCGCACCTTCTGCGACGCGCGGGCGCGCGCCTCGAGGTCCTCGGCGGTGATGTCCGCGGGCACCTCGAGGGTGTCGCGGACCTTGCCCTTGACCTGGACGACGGCCGTGACGGTGTCCTCGACCAGCAGCGCCTCGTCCACCGCGGGCCAGCCGGCGCGGACCACGGAGGGCTCGTGGCCCAGGAGGACCCACATGTCCTCGGCCGTGTACGGCGCCACGAGGGAGATCAGCACGGCCACGGCCTCGGCGGCCTCGCGGACGGCGGGGTCGGCCGCGCCGGCGCCCGCGTCGATCTCCTTGCGGGCCGCGTTGACCAGCTCCATCGTCTTGGCGACGACCACGTTGAACTTGCCGTCGTCCAGCAGCTGCTGGGCCTCGTGCACGGTCCGGTGCGTCACCCGGCGCAGGGTCACGGCCCCGTCCGCCGGGTCCGTGCCGGCCGGGGCGCCCGTCGCGCGGACGTCGCGGGCCAGGCGCCACGCGCGGGCCAGGAACTTGCCGGCGGCCCCCGGGGCGACGTCGGCCCAGTCCACGTCGTCCTCGGGCGGCGAGGCGAACACCATGGTCAGGCGCACGGCGTCGACGCCGAACTCGTCCAGCTGGTCGCCCAGGTCCACGCCGTTGCCCAGCGACTTGGACATGGCCTTGCCGCCGTTGAGCACCTGGCCCTGGTTGAGCAGGGCGCGGAACGGCTCGGTGAAGGGCACCAGGCCGAGGTCGTGCAGGGCCTTGGTGAAGAAGCGGGCATACAGCAGGTGCAGGATCGCGTGCTCCACGCCGCCCACGTACTGGTCCACGGGCAGCCAGCGGCGCAGGGCCTCGGGGTCGAAGACGCGGGCGTCGTCGTTCGGGGACGCGTAGCGGAGCATGTACCAGGACGAGTCCACGAACGTGTCCATGGTGTCGGTGTCCCGTCGCGCGGGGCCGCCGCACTGCGGGCAGTCCACCTCGACCCACGACGTCGCCGCGGCCAGGGGCGACTGGCCCTTGGGGGCGAGCTGCTCGCCCTTGAGGTCGGTCGGCAGGGTGACCGGCAGCTGGTCCTCCGGCACGAGCACCTCGCCGCAGTCCGGGCAGTGGACCACGGGGATCGGGGTGCCCCAGAAGCGCTGACGGGAGAGCAGCCAGTCGCGCAGCCGGTACGTGGTGGTGCCCCGGCCGGTGCCGCGCTCCTGCACGATCTCGATGGCCCGCGCGATGGCCGCGGTCTTGTCCAGGCCGTCGAGCTCCCCGGAGTTCACCAGGATGCCCTCGCCGGTCGTCGCGACGCCGGAGACCGCCGGGTCCTCCTCGCCGGTGTCCAGCACGGTGCGCACGGGCAGGCCCATGGCGCGGGCGAAGTCGAGGTCGCGCTGGTCGTGGGCCGGCACGGCCATGATGGCGCCCGTGCCGTAGTCGGCCAGCACGTAGTCCGAGGCCCAGATCGGCAGACGCTCACCGGTCAGCGGGTTCACGGCGTGGCGGCCCAGGAACACGCCGCTCTTCGGGCGGTCCGTGGCCTGGCGGTCGATGTCCGAGACCTTCTTCAGGTCCTCCCGGTACGCCTCGAGTTCGGCCCGCACGTCATCGCCGGCGAGCTCGGCGGCCAGCGGGGCGTCGGCGGCGACCACCATGAAGGTCGCGCCGTGCAGCGTGTCCGGCCGGGTGGTGAAGACCGTGACGACGGGGCCGTCCTCGACCTGGAAGTCGACGTGGGCGCCCTCGGAGCGGCCGATCCAGTTGCGCTGCATGGCGAGCACGCGCTCGGGCCAGTGGCCGGTGAGCTGGTCCATGTCGTCCAGCAGCGCGTCCGCGTACTCGGTGATGCGGAAGTACCACTGGTTCAGGGTCCGCTTGGTGACCTCGGTGCCGCAGCGCTCGCAGCGGCCGTCCACGACCTGCTCGTTGGCGAGCACCGTCTGGTCCTGGGGGCACCAGTTGACCGGGGAGTCCTTCCGGTACGCCAGGCCCCTGCGGTACAGCTGCTGGAACAGCCACTGGGTCCACCGGTAGTACTCGGGGTCCGAGGTGTGCAGCTCACGGGACCAGTCCACGGCGATGCCGTACCGCTGGAAGGAGCGCTTCTGCGTCTCGATGTTCGCGTAGGTCCACTCGGCCGGGTGGGCGTCGCGCTTGATGGCGGCGTTCTCGGCCGGCAGGCCGAAGGAGTCCCAGCCGATGGGATGCAGCACGTCGAAGCCGCGCTGCATCCAGTGGCGCGCGACGACGTCGCCCATCGCGAACGCCTCGGCGTGCCCCATGTGCAGGTCGCCCGACGGGTACGGGAACATGTCGACCACGGTGCGGGTCTCGGAGCCGTCCTCGCGCGGGGCGAACGTCCCGGCCTGCTCCCAGTACCCGGCCCAGCGGGCCTCCACGTCACGGAACGAGTACTCCGCGTCGGCGGGGATGCTGGGGGTGGCCGGCACGGCGCTGTCGGGGGTCTGGCTCACGGCGGTTCGAGTCCTCACGCAGTCGGGATGGAGCGCCGGCCCTCGGGCGGCGCGGACGGGGCCGGCGGCACGGCCGGCCACCCCATCCTACGGCGACGGCGCCCCGGCCCGGCCGCAGGGCCGCTCCGAGACGCCGTGCCCGGCCGGGCAGGCGCGTTCAGGCGGAGTGGCTGCCGCCTGCCGGACGCTCGGGCCCGGCGTCGGGACCGGGATGCACCTCGTCGGGGGTGACCGCGTCGTCCTCCTCCAGCACCTGGGCGACCTCGTCCTCGAGGGCCTCCGTCACCGCGCCTGGGGCCGCCACGGAGTCCCCGACCGCCTCCTGCAGCTGCACGGCGTGCTGGGCCGTGAAGGTCTTCTCCGGATGCTCACGCAGGCGGAGCAGCGCGAGCAGGCGCAGACGCAGCCCCGACTCGGCGGAGATCTGCCGGCGGTGGGTGAGCCACCAGACGAGGAGCACGAGCGCGAGCACGATCCCCAGGTGGCCCAGCGCCGGGTAGACGACGTTCATCAGGTCGCCGAAGCCGACGAAGCTCACCGCGAAGGCCAGCAGCGTGACGCCGGCGAACACGGGCCGGTAGCGGCCCGGGCGGTCGGCCGTGAGGCGGCGTCCCAGCGCGTAGAACATGCCGATCGCGGTGTTGAAGATCATCAGGTAGATCACCACGACCATCGCCCAGCCCAGCCAGGGCGCGATCGAGGCGAACAGCCGCAGCATGGGGACGTCGGCGCGGCCGATCTCGGCGTAGCCGAGGTAGAGCAGCGTGGAGGCCATCAGGAGCAGGGCGGTGTACATCAGGCCACCGGTGAGGCCGCCGAGGAACGCCTCCCGGGGGTGGGTGATGGACCCGCCGATCACGAGGCACATGGACACGGCCATCACGACGACGAGGCCGAAGTAGTTGACCGAGGACAGCCACCACGGGTCCACCGGCGTGGTGGCCTGGACGGCGAGGGACTCGTGGGCGGTGAAGCCGCCGTCGCGGGTGACCAGGACGTGGACGAACCCGGCCACGACCGCGACGACCACCAGGGGCGTGATCAGGGAGATGATCGCGGAGACCTTCTCCACGTCCAGCATGCCCGTCACGAGCACGAGCAGGGTCATCAGGGTGGAGCCCGCCCACGTCGGCCAGCCGAACTGCTGGGCGAGCGTCGAGCCTGCCCCGGCGAGCATGACGACGCCGATCGCGAAGAGCGTCACCGTCACCACGACGTCCAGGATCCGGGCCATCACGGGGTGCGAGACGCTGCGGAAGACGACCTTGTGGTCGGCCGCGAGGAACACGCTGCCCAGCTGGAGGATGACGGCGCCGCCGGCGGTGACGAGCAGGCCGGCCAGTCCCGCGCCCACGATGCCGATCCAGCCGAAGCCGACGAAGTACTGGATGACTTCGGCGCCGGTGGCGAAGCCGGCGCCGACGAGCAGACCGACGAAGGCGAGGGCGATCTTCAGGGATCTGAGGGCGACGGGGTGCTGCACGCATGGACCTTTCGTGGGGGACGGGGTGCGCCCGTCCGGGCCCCGGGACCGAGGACGGGCCGGAGTACGGTAGGCACGCGCGCGCCATCGTGGCCAGGACCAGGCGTCGCCGGGTTCCGGGCAGCGTGGCCTCAGGCCCGCCCCAGGGCCGCCCTCCCGTTGGTACGCCGCGGTCGCGATCAGGCCGAGCATCTCGGCGGACCCCGTCCCCGCGTCCAGCGGAGACGAGGCGCCACGGCGTCGGCGGTCGAAGGCCTGGCTAGGTGTTGTGGGTCATGAGGTTCTTGCCACGAGGCGCCGGCTGAGATGAGACGAGTGGGCCCCCCCCGCAGGATGGAAGTTCCTCAACAACCCACCTGCCAGAAGAGACCCACTCATGACTCACGCTAACGCACCCCTGACCCCGACCGGCCGACTCAGGATGGTCCACCGCCACCTGCACGACGGGATCCCGCAAGCACACGTGGCCG
>NZ_JALJRH010000021.1:0-33582 GCF_024519775.1 Micrococcus sp. Mcc28
CCGGTATGACAAGTACGCGATCATCTACAGGGCCGCTGTGGTCCTGAATGCTGTGATCGCATGGTCAAAACGATTGTCAGACATGCCCTAGGGTCAGGTCATGGGCGCATGGGGCAGAAACGTCTTCCAGAACGACACCGCGCTGGACATCGTGGACGAGGTCCTCGACGGCACCTTCGACCTCGACGAGTTCCGCAAGAACTTCCGTCGCGACGAGGACGAGGGCCACCTGACCGCGAGCCAGGGCGCCGCACTCCTCACCCTCGGGGCGCTCGTGCGGATCGCCCGGAACGAGGACCACGCGGACCTCGAGGCCCTGCTCGAGCACGCGGAGGCGGACGAGGTGGACCTCACCGCCTTCATCGGCCAGTTCTCGGACGAGGACATCGAGACCCTGCGCGAGCTGATCGGCGTGGTCATCCGCGAGCCCTCCTGCTCCGAGCTCTACCAGCTCTGGGAGGAGTCCGGGGAGCTCGAGCAGTGGCTCGAGTACTCCCGCGAATGCCTGCCCTGACCGGCCGGCCGGCCGGCCGGGGTGGACCCGGCTCGGCCGGCCCCGCCCCGGCTCACCGCGCGTAGCGGGTGAGCCGCAGCGAGTTCAGCACCACGAGCACGCTCGAGGCCGCCATCGCGCCGCCGGCGATCATCGGGTTGAGCAGGCCCAGGGCCGCGACCGGGATGCCGAGCACGTTGTAGGCGAACGCCCAGAACAGGTTCATCCGGATGATCCCCAGCGTGCGGCGGCTCAGGTCGAGCGCCTGGACCACCTGGTGCAGGTCGTCGCCCATCACGGTGATCTGCGCGGCCTCGCGGGCCACGTCCGTGCCGGAGCCCATCGCGATGCCCATGTCCGCGGCAGCCAGGGCCGGGGCGTCGTTGACGCCGTCGCCGACCATGGCCACCACGTGACCCTCGGACTGGAGCCGGCGGACCACGTCCACCTTGTCCTCGGGGCGCACGCCGGCCACCACGTCCTCGGCCGGGATCCCGACGGCGGCCGCCACCTGGGTGGCGACGGCGGCGTTGTCCCCGGTCACCAGCAGCGGGCGCAGGCCGAGCTCCTTGAGCCGGGCGATGGCGTCCGCCGAGGTCTCCTTCACGGTGTCCCGCACGGACAGGACGCCCGCCACGCGGCCGCCGACCGCGACCCACACGGCCGTGGCGCCGGCCTGCTCCGCCGCCTCGAACGCGGCACGGTGCTCGGCGGGGATGCCGCCGTCGAGGGCGGTCTCGAGGACGGAGCCGCGGCCGACGGCCACGCGGACCGGATCCGGGCCGGCGGCGCCGTGCGCGCCGGAGCCGAGGGCGCCGTCGTCGTGGGGGAGGGCGACCAGCCCGGACACGCCGCCGCCGGCCGTGGAGGCGAAGTCCGCCACGCCGGGCACGGTCAGGCCGCGCTCCTCGGCGCCGGCCACGATCGCGCGGGCGATCGGGTGCTCGGACCCGCGCTCGACGGCGGCCGCCAGGGTCAGCAGGACGTCGGCGGCCTGGTCCGGCGCCGTTTCGTCAACGAAAGCGCTCCGGGAGGCGCCCGTTTCGGCCACGAAAGCGGGGTCGAGGACGAGCACGTCCGCCAGCGCCATGCGGCCCTCGGTCACGGTGCCGGTCTTGTCCAGCACGATCGTGTCCACGGTGCGCGAGTCCTCGAGCACCTCGGGGCCGCGGATGAGGATGCCCAGCTGCGCGGCGCGGCCGGTGCCGGCCAGCAGGCCGACCGGGGTCGCCAGGCCGAGGGCGCACGGGCACGCGATCACGAGCACGGCCACGCCGGCGCGCAGCGCGGACGGCAGGTCGCCGGTCACGATCATCCACACCGCGAAGGTCAGCACGGCGATCCCGAGCACGATCGGCACGAACACGGCGGAGATGCGGTCGGCCAACCGGGCCACGCGCGCCTTGCCGGTCTGCGCCTCGGAGACGAGCCGCCCCATCTGGGCGAGCGTCGTGTCCGAGCCGACCCGCGTCGCGCGGGCCACGAGCCGGCCCGAGGTGTTCAGGGTGGCGCCGGTGAGGGCGTCCCCGGGGCCGACCTCCACGGGCACGGACTCGCCGGTGAGCAGGGAAGCGTCCACGGCCGAGGTGCCCTCGAGCACCTCGGCGTCCGTGGGCACCTTCTCGCCGGGGCGGATCAGCACGACGTCGCCCGGCGCGAGGGACTCGGCGGGCACCGTGCGCTCGGCGTGGGTCTCGGGGTCGTAGAGGGTGGCCTGGGCCGCGCCCAGGTCCAGGAGGGCGCGCAGCGCGGCGCCGGCCTCACGCTTGGCGCGGGCCTCGAGCCAGCGGCCCAGCAGCAGGAACGTGGTGATGACCGCGGCCGTCTCGAAGTACAGGCTGTGGTGGGCCATCTCCGCCATGGTCCCGCCCACGTGGGCGGTCATGTCCGGCGCCAGGATCAGCTCCACGGCCGAGTACACGAAGGAGACGAGCACGCCCACGGACACGAGGGTGTCCATCGTGGACGAGCCGTGCCGGGCCGCGCGGAACGCCGCCGAGTGGAACGGCCACGCCGCCCACAGCGCCACGGGCGCCGCCAGGGCGAACGCGACCCAGCCCCAGTGCGGGAACTGCAGCGCCGGGACCATGGAGATCAACACGAGCGGCACCGTCAGCACCGCCGCGCCGATCAGGCGCGGCGTGAGCACGTCCTCACTCGGACCGTGGGCCATGTGGTCGTGGTGGTCCACGCCGTCATGGTCCGCGGCGTGGCCCTCGCCGTGGTCGGAGGTGTGCGCGTGCCCGGCGTGTCCCGCGTGTCCCGCGTGCCCGGCCTGGCCGGCCGGCGGGGCGGGACGGCGCACCGTGGCGCCGTACCCGGCCTTCTCGACGGCGGCCACGAGCTCCTCGTCCGACACGCCGGCGGGCGCGGTGACGGTGGCCTGTTCGAGCGGCAGGTTCACGGACGCCGTGACGCCCTCGAGCTTGCCCAGCTTGCGCTCGACGCGACCCACGCACGAGGCGCAGGTCATGCCGGTGACGTCCAGGTCGACGCGGCGGGTGGTCTCGGTTTGCGGGCCGGCCGGGGTGGAGGAGGCGGGGTGGGTCATGGGTCAGGCCCCCACCAGCGTGTAGCCGGCCTCCTCGACGGCGGCGCGCGCGGCGGCGGGGTCGAGGGGGGCCTCGGAGGTGACGGTGGCGGTGGAGACGCCACCGGAGTTCAGGTCCACGTCCACGGCGGAGACGCCGGCGATCTCGCCGAGCTCCTCCTGGACGGAGGCGACGCAGTGGCCGCAAGTCATGCCGGTGATCTTCAGGTCGGTGGTGGTCATCTCGTGCTCCTCGTGCGGTGGTGGGTGGGCGACGGCGCCGGTCAGCGCAGCAGGCGGCCGAGGGCGGCCGTCGCCTCGGCGACCTTCTCGTCGATGAGCTCGGTGCGGCCTTCCGCCTCGGCCTGCACCGCGGCCTCCGCCACGCAGTGACGCAGGTGCTCCGAGGTGAGGTTCAGGCTGAGGGACTGCAGCGCCTTCGTGACGGCGGCGACCTGCGTGAGGACGTCGATGCAGTACACGTCCTCGTCCACCATGCGGTGGAGGCCGCGCACCTGCCCCTCGATGCGGCGCAGTCGAGCGAGGTGCTTCGCCTTGTCCCGGTGCACCTCGTGCGGGGGCCGGTGGCCGTCGCAGGCGTCCGCCGCGGCGGACGGAAGGGGCGAGGCGGCGGCGGGCGCCGTCGTCGTGCTGTCCGTGCTCATACCCCCTGTTCTATACCCCAGGGGGGTATAGGTCAAGGGGTCGGCCGACGCGGGTGCCCTCCTCCGGCAGCGGGGTGGCGGCTTCGCCCAGATCGGCGATCAGGCCGCGGACCTCCAGGTCCAGGGCGTCGCGCACGCCGCGCACCTGCTCGAGGCTCATGCCGCGGATCGACGGCACGGACCACTTCTGCACCTGCGCGCCCTCGGGGATCTCGAACGGATCCGCGCCGTCGAAGAGCACCACGATCTCGGCGGCCCGGAGCACGTCCGGGTCCAGGCCCTTGGTGTACGTGTGGTGCAGCGGGATGCCGATCTCGTTCATCGCCTCGAACGCGGTGGAGATGACCTCGCCGGCGGGCTCCGTGCCGGCCGAGCGGGCCCTGACCTCGCCGTGGGTGCGGTTCTCGAGCAGGGCCGCGGCCATCTGCGAGCGGCCGGCGTTGCCGTGGCAGACGAACAGCACACGCGGGTGGCGGGACTCGATGCTGCCCTGGTTGATCGCCCTGGCGCGCAGGCGCGAGGCGGCATGCTGCACCGAGATGGTCGGCAGCATCTCCGGGTGGCGGCTCGTCGCGGCGAGCTCGGCGTAGGAGTCGAACAGGACCTGACGCGCCGTCGCCTCGTCGGCCACGCCGGGGAAGCGCGCCATCAGCGGCCGGACCTCGCGCTCCAGCACGTGCGCGGCCATCCCGTGCGGCACGGGGTCCACCGGGGCGAGGGTGTCCGGCGCGGCCGTCGTGTCCAGCGGCATGTCGTCCACCGCCGGTGCGTGATCGGCGTGGGGGTCCGGGGGGATGGGGGCCATGATGCGAGTCCTCCGGGGAAGGCGGTCGGCTGAACGCGAGGTGAACGGGTGCCCCCACCCTGCGACGTCGGGTGTGCCGGCGCAAGCCTTGACGGGATCCCTCCGCGCCCGACGACGCTGCTCGCCGCCGTCGTCGGGGCGGTGGCCGACGCCCGGGCCCGGAGCGGGGGTCCGCCGAGGTGGGAGAGAATGGGGGCCATGTCTGTCCGCTCCCTGCTCCCGGACCTCGGCACCCCCGCGACCGGGACCCCCGAGGCCGCCGTCCCCCCGTTCGCCCGGGCGGTGCTGTGGGCGCACGGGGACGACGCGTGGCGGGGCGAGGGCGGCTGGACCGTGCTCCTGGACGGCACCGACCGGCTCCGCCGGCTCTCCGCGCTGTGGCAGGCCGCCGTCGCCGGGCGACCGGACCCGACGGCCCCGCTGCGGGGCTGGATCTCCTCGACCTTCGCCGACGACTCGCCCGAGCCCGCGGTCCTGCGCATCCCCGCGGATCTGCGCCGCGCCACGCCGTCCGGCGTGCGGGACGTGGCCCAGCACATGGACGCGGACGCGCTCGCAGCCGCCGTCGCCGCGGACCGTGGAGCCCGGCTGCTGGCCGACGGCGCGGTGCCCCTGCCCGCCGACGTCGCCGACCGTGCCTGGGACGACGCCGGCTACGCGGCCGGGGTGCGCGAGCTGCTGACGCGGATGGCCGACTCGGGCGGGGAGCTGGCGAAGGTCGTGATCAGCCGCACGATGACCGTCCCCGCGGACGACGCCGACCTGTGGCGGGCGATCGGGGCCCTGCGCCGCGAGTACCCGCAGACCTGGGTGTTCGCCGTCGGCGGGCTGCTGGGCGCCACGCCCGAGGTCCTCGCCACGCGGCACGCGGGGCTCGTGGGCTCGCGGGTGCTGGCGGGGTCCATGCCGCGCGGCGCGGACGAGGAGGAGGACGCCGCGCTGCGGGAGCGTCTGGCCTGTGATCCGCGGCTGGCGGAGGAGCATCGCTGGGCGGCGCGGTCGGTGCTGGACGCGCTGGCGCCCGTCGTCGACCTCGCCGATGACGACCCCGCGCCCACCGTCCTGACCCTGCCGAACGTGCACCACCTGGCCACGTCCGTGCGCGGCCGGCTGCGGGATGGGCGGGGGACCGTGCTGGACGTGGTGGCCGCGCTGCATCCGACGGCGGCCGTCGGCGGGACCCCCACGCCGGACGCGGTGAGGGTGATCGCGGAGGTCGAGCCCGTGGACCGCGGCCGCTATGCGGGCCCGGTCGGGTGGCTCGACCAGGACGGCGACGGCGAGATCGCCCTGGCGCTGCGCTGTGGCCAGCAGGTGCCCGGCGGGGTGCGGCTGCAGGCCGGGGGCGGGATGGTCCCGGGAGCGGTGCCCGAGGAGGAGGTCACGGAGATCCGGGCCAAGTTCCTGCCGATGCGCCGAGCGCTGGGCGTCGCCGAGGACTGAGGCCTCCCGTGCCGGGCCCCCCGTCCGCGTCACCCACGCTTTCGTGTAGGAAACGGCGGCGTGTCGCGGTGCTTTCGTGTGAGAAACGGCGCCGCACCTCGGAGTCGCGTGGGCGGCGGGGGAACGGCGCCCCGGAGCGTTCACACCGTTTCTCGAACGAAAGCGTCCTGGGGCCCGCCGTTTCCCGAACGAAAGCGTCCGGGGAGGCGAGAAGACCCGCCGGCCACGGCCCCTCGCGGGGCGGGCCGACGGGTCGTCGCGTCGGTATGGGGGATCAGGCGGCGACGGCCATGGCCTCGTGGGCCGGCGTCGCGGCCTGGAGGCGGCGGGTGGCCTCGCGCTCGGCGAGGGCCGGCAGGAAGGTGGTGATGCGGGCGCCGCGCTTGAGGTCGGCGACGACCTCGCGGACGACCGAGCGGACGGTCTCGGCGGTGACGGTGCCCTCGAAGCGGCGGAGGAGGGTCTCCTCGACGCGCTGGAGCACGTGGCGTTGCATGAGGGGGCTCGGGGCGGTGGGCAGGTGGTGGCTGGTCGTGTTGATGCTCACGGTGAGCACCTCCTTTGGTTGCCGGACCACGAGTCCGGCGGATCGTCGCGGCGGGGCCGCGGGTGATGAGTTCGGTGGAGTCCCGACCTCGCGTTCCGTAAACGCTAGGTGAACTGCTTGTGAACAAGTTTACAGATTTCCTCCCGGAGTGCAACTCCGTGTTCACCAACGTGACCTGTGACACCCTGTCGCGCATGCCTGCATGGCGCGAAATCAGCGCAATCATGCGGTTCTCGGATCGAGGTGCCACGAGCGGCAGGCGAACAGCAAGATGAACAGAAGGTGAACGGCACCGTTCATCTCGGCCCCCTGCCCCTCCGCCCGGCCCGGTGCGAGGCTGGGACCATGCGCCCCGACTGCCACTCCGCCCCGACCTCCGCGGCCGCCCTCGCCCGCGAGGCCGTGATCCTCGCCGGTGCCGGTGCGGCGATCCTGCTCCAGGTGGCGCACCGGCCGGTGGGGGCCGGCGTCGCCGTCCACTCCCGGTTCACCGAGGACCCGATGCGCCGGCTCCGCCACACGCTCGCCTACATCTACGCGGTCACCCTCCCCGAGGCCGCGCCGTTGCGCGACGCGGTCGTCGACCGGGTGCGGGCGGCGCACCGCCCGGTCCGCGGGCTCGACGCCGGAGGCCACCCCTACGACGCCGCCGACCCGGACGCCCAGCTCTGGGTGGCCGCCACCCTCTATGCGATGGGGGAGCAGGTGCGCCGCCGGATGTGGGGCGCCCTCGACGCCGAGGACGCCGACCGCCTCTACCGCGGGTACGCCCCGCTCGCCACGAGCCTCGAGGTCCCCGCCTCCGCCTGGCCGGTCGACCGCGCGGCGTTTGCGGACTACTGGGACGACCGGGTGGCCCGGCTCGAGGTCACGGACGACGCGCGGCGGGTCGCCGCCGACCTGTTCTCCGGCCAGGGCGTCCCCGCGCCGCTGCGGGCGGCTATGCCCCTGGCCCGGTTCGTCACCGCCGGTCTCCTCCCAGGCCGCGTGCGCGCCGGCCTCGGCTGGTCCTGGACTGGGCGGGACTCCGTCCGGGAGGCACGCCTCTGGGGGCTGGCGCGCACCCTGTACCGGCCGCTGCCGGCGACGGTGCGCGGCGTCGTCGTCCGCTGGGTCCTGCGGGGGCTGCCCCGGACGCGAAAGCCGCGCGGCGCCGTCGACGTGGAGGCGACCCGCCGCGAAGTCCGCCCCGTCTGGGAGAATGGTGCCGATGTCTGACTACCAGCCCCGCCGCCCCGGATCGAAGCCCACCCCGAACCGCCAGAGGGACCGCGCCGGCAAGCCGGCCCTCGGCCGCCCCGAGCGCGGCCTGATCGACGAGTCCGAGGCGCGCCAGCTCGCCGAGGACCGAGAGCGCATGCGCCGCGCCGGCGTCGGCCACCAGCTCTCCGCGCCCAAGCGCCGCGAGGCCGCCACCGCCGAGCGCCCCCAGGTGATGCCGAAGACCGAGGGCTGGACCCAGCCGATGGGCCCGGACGGCCGACCGCAGCTGCAGTTCAAGCAGCCGCGCGTCTCCCAGCCGCCCACCCACCTGGCCGACCTCACGCTGAAGGAACGGCAGGAGAAGGCCAAGGAGATCGGGCTGCCGGCGTTCCGCGCCAAGCAGCTCTCGGTGCACTACTTCGAGCACTACACCACCGATCCGGAGCAGATGACGGACCTGCCCAAGGACAAGCGGGAGGCGATCGCGGAGGCGTTCTTCCCGCCGCTGCTCACCGAGGTCCGGCGCATGGAGACCGACCGCGGGGACACCGTCAAGTTCCTGTGGCGGCTGTTCGACGGCGCTCTCGTGGAGTCCGTGCTGATGCGGTATCCCGGCCGCGTGACGCTGTGCGTGTCCAGCCAGGCCGGCTGCGGGATGAACTGCCCGTTCTGCGCCACGGGCCAGGCCGGGCTGACCCGCAACATGTCCACGGCGGAGATCGTGGAGCAGATCGTGCTGGCCAACCAGGTGATCGCCCAGGGCGGACTGGGCGGCAAGCGCAAGGATGGCGGGCACGACGCCGACCGCGTCACCAACGTCGTGTTCATGGGCATGGGTGAGCCCCTGGCCAACTACAAGCGCGTGATGGCCGCCGTGCACCGCATGGTGGACCCCTCGCCTGAGGGCCTGGGCATGTCCGCGCGGAACATCACGCTGTCCACCGTCGGCCTGGTGCCGGCCATCCGGAAGCTGGCCGAGGAGGGCGTGCCGCTGACGTTCGCGCTGTCCCTGCACGCGCCGGACGACGAGCTGCGCGACGAGCTGATCCCCGTGAACTCACGCTGGAAGGCGGACGAGGCGATCGACGCCGCGTACGACTACTTCGTGGCCACCGGGCGCAGGGTGTCCATCGAGTACGCGCTCATCAAGGACATGAATGACCACGCGTGGCGCGCCGACCTGCTGGCCAAGAAGCTCAACGCCCGGGGCAAGGGCTGGGTGCACGTGAACCCGATCCCGCTGAACCCGACGCCGGGCTCCATCTGGACCGCCTCGGAGAAGGACGTGACGCGCGAGTTCGTGGACCGGCTCAACGCCGCCGGCATCCCCACCACCCTGCGCGACACCCGCGGCAAGGAGATCGACGGCGCGTGCGGCCAGCTGGCGGCCGAGGACGTCGACTGACCTGCCGAGGCCCCGCGCGCGGCGCCCACCGGCCCGTCCTCGGGCAAGCCGCGGGGCCGGCGTCGGGGAGCGCCGTCAGAAGCGGACGGTCTCGCTGTCGCCCGGCTCGGCGGTCCCGCCGGTGACCTTGGCCTTGACCAGCTCGACGGCGGTGGCCACCGCGCCCGGGGACTCCCAGAACTGGGCGGTCTGCACGTCCACGCGCACGAGCACGATCTGCGGATCCTCGGGGCTCGAGCCCTCACCGAAGAAGGCCTCGGTGGCCGGGTTCCAGAACTCCTTCTTGCGCGCGTCGTCGCGGACGAGCTGACCGTGGCCCGCGAGGGAGGCCCAGAAGTCCTTGTCCTGCACGGCGACGTTGACCGGGCGCTGCGGAGCGTCCGCGGCGACGTCGGAGGTGGCGCGCGTGAGGAACCAGAGCGTGCCGCCGTCCTCGGCCTGTTGCAGGCCCATCGGGCGGGTGACGAGCGTGCCGTCCCGCTCAGCGGTGGTCAGCATGCAGACGTTCACCTTCGCGAGCTTCTCGAGCAGACGGGCGCGGGGATCCTGGGTGCCCATGGCGTGACTCCTTCGTCGTCGGGTGCCGGCGCCCTGATGTGGCCACCGGCTCGTACCACCGACCCTAGGCACGGCCAGGCGGGTCCTGACCAGCGCTCAGCGGCGCACAGCCGCGGCGAGCCAGTCGACGGCGAGGGCGTAGCCCTGGACGCCCGCCCCGGCGATCACGACGTCGGCGACGGCGGAGACGTGCGAGTGGTGCCGGAACGCCTCGCGCCGGTGGACGTTGGAGATGTGCACCTCGGCGATCGGCCGGTCGACGGCGGCGAGGGCGTCGCGGATCGCGATGGAGGTGTGCGAGTACGCGGCGGGGTTGATGAGGACGCCAGCGTGGGAGGTGCGGGCCTCCTGGATCCAGTCGATGAGCTCGCCCTCGTGGTTGGACTGTCGGAAGTCCACGGTCAGCCCGTGCTCGGCCGCGCGGGCCTCGGTGAGCGCACGGACGTCGTCGAGGGTGGCCGTGCCGTAGACCTCGGGCTCGCGGGTGCCGAGCAGGTTCAGGTTGGGGCCGTTGAGCACGAGCAGGGGCAGGGCGGTAGTGGCGGTCATGCGGTCAGTCTAGGAAGCGACGACGACGGCTCCCGTCTCGGCCACGACAGTGCGTGGAAGGCGCCCGTTTCCCGAACGAAAGTGCCGGGACACGCCGCCGTTTCCCGAACGAAAGTGGGGTGGGGCGGAATAGGTGCGGCGGGGTGTCCGTTGTGGTCGGCAGGACGATCGCCGGCGTGAGCGCGTCGGCCCCGCTGACGAAAGGACCCACCGTGGCCACCAAGGACCTGACCCTCGAGGAGTTCGGCTCCACCGTCGCCGAGAACGACACCGTGCTCGTGGACTTCTGGGCCGGCTGGTGCGGCCCGTGCCGCCAGTTCGCCCCCGTGTTCGAGGCCGCCTCGGAGAAGCACGACGACGTCGTGTTCGCCAAGGTCGACACGGAGGACCAGCAGCAGCTGGCGGCGATGGCCGGCATCACCTCCATCCCCACGCTCATGGCCTTCCGCGGCGGCGTGCTCGTGTTCTCCCAGGCCGGCGCCCTGCCGGGCACCGCGCTCGAGCAGCTGCTCGACCAGGTCAAGGGCCTCGACGTCGCGGAGGTCCGCCGCATGGCCGAGGAGCAGCAGGGCCAGCAGGGCGACGCCGAGCCGGCGCAGGACGAGGCCGTGCAGTCCACCGCCGCCCACCTCGACGACGTCAACGGCCGCTGACGGCCCGCGCGGCGTCGCCGCGCCGGCCGCTCACCGCGGGTCGAACGCCCCCTGCTGCCACTGCTCCACGAGCCACGGGCTGAACGCCCGGGGGACGGCGGCCAGGGCGGCGGCCAGATCGGCCGGCTCCACCCAGCACCACTCCGCGACCTCGTCCCGCTCCGGGGCGGGGTCGCCGTGCATCCGGGCCCGGAACACCGGGCAGATCTCGTGCTCCTCCATGCCGGAGGCGTCCGCGGCCCGGTAGCGGAAGTCGGGGAGCACCTCGACGACGTCGGACACCTCCACGCCCAGCTCCTGCGGGGCGCGGCGCAGCACGGCCTCCGCGGGGGACTCGCCGGGGCCGGGGTGCCCGCAGAACCCGTTGGTCCACACCCCGGGGAACGCCGCCTTGCCCAGCGCCCGGCGGGTGAGCAGGAACCGGTCGGCCTCGTCGTACACGTGACAGGAGAAGGCCAGGTGCAGGGGCGTGCCGCCGTCCTCGGTGCGGCGGTGGACCGTGGCCTTGGCCTCCGTGCCTACGGCCTCGCCCTCCGGGGACAGCAGGACCACGCGCTCGACGTCGTCGGGGCCTGCGACCGGGACGTCCGAGGCCGCCATCCACGGTCGGGCGACGGGGGAGGGGCGGTCGGGCGGGGAGGGCGTGGCCGGGGTCTGCATGCCTCTCAGTGTGGCAGGCGAGCCGGGCCACCCATCAGATGTGGGCCACGTCACCTCAGTCCGATCCCGACGGCCGGGCGTGGCTAGAGTGCTGAGGTCGGCGCCACACCCCGGCGCGTCCCACGTCACTCGAGGAGAGCACCCCCATGGCCTTCGCCGCCCTGTCCCGTTCCGCCCGTCTTGCCGGCCTGTCCGCTGCCGCGCTGCTGGCCCTCACCGCGTGCGGCGGTCAGGACTCGTCCGACGCCGACGCGTCCGCCTCGACGACGGCGCCCGCCTCCGCGTCCGCGCAGGGTGCGGAGTCGTCGTCCGCCTCGGCGTCGTCGCTGTCCGCGGCCCCGGCCGACTACGAGGCCGGCACGTGCTTCACCGCCCCGCTCGGCGCCCGTGACCTGTCCTCCTTCGAGACCACCGACTGCAAGGGCGCCCACACCGCGGAGTACCTCTGGGCCGTGCCGGCCGTGGCCGAGGGTGAGGAGGCCGACCCGGCCGCCGCCCAGACCTGCACCGCCCAGGCCCAGCGCCTGAGCGAGGAGAAGGAGGACCAGCTGAACGGGGCCGTCCTGACCTCCTCCGAGCTGGGCAACTACGGCACCGACGAGAAGCACTGCGTCGTGTACGGGGTCTCCGGTGAGTGGGAGGGTCAGATCGTGGACCCGGAGATCACCCTGGAGACGGCGTCCGCCGACGCCTGATCCCGCCGGCGGCCCCGTGCGTCGTGAGATCGCGCCGCCCGGGACCGCCGCGGATGGACGCGGGACCGGCGCGGCCCGTAGTGTCTTCTGCGTCCAGAAGTTAGACGGTCGAACAGATGCGGCGGTCGGTGCCGCGTCGTGTCCGCCACCGAGGAGGCGCCATGGGTGAAGTGAGGACGGGCGGCGAGGCCGCGCTCTCCGGGGTGACCGCCGAGCTGGACGCCGCGCTCCGACATGCCGCGGCCCAGGCGCCCGGATCCGCCGCCTTCGCCGAGCTGCTCGACTCGCTCCACGTCCATGTGGGCGCCGGCAAGCTCATCCGCCCCCGTCTCGTCGAGCTCGGCTGGCGCCTGGCGACCGCCGACCCGGTCCCTCCGTCCGGCCGCGCTGCCGTCGACCGACTCGGGGCCGCCTTCGAACTGCTGCACACCGCGCTGCTCGTCCACGACGACGTCATCGATCGGGACGTGCTGCGGCGCGGCCAGCCCGCCGTGCACGCCTCCGCCCGGCACCGCCTCGAGGCCCGCGGGGTGCCCGCCGCGGACGCCGCCCACGCCGGGGTCGCCGTCGCCCTCATCGCGGGGGACGTCCTGCTCACCCAGGCGTTCCGGCTCGCCGCCACCTGTGCCGCCGACACCGCCCGGGCCGCCGAGGCCGCCGCCGTCGTCTTCGACGCCGCCGCCGTGACTGCGGCCGGCGAGCTCGAGGACGTGCTCCTGGGGCTGTCCCGCCACACCGGTGAGGAGCCCGATCCCGACCGCATCCTCGCCATGCAACGGCTCAAGACGGCGCACTACACGGTCGGCGCGCCCCTGCGCGCCGGCGCCCTCCTGGCCGGGGCGGATCCCGACCTCGCCCGGGCGATGGGCGAGGCCGGCGCCGACCTCGGCGCCGCCTACCAGGTGATCGACGACGTCCTCGGCGTGTTCGGCGATCCCGGGGAGACCGGCAAGTCCGCCGACGGCGACCTGCGCGAGGGCAAGGCCACCGTGCTCACCGCCCACGGCCGCCGCATCCCCGCCGTCCGCGCCCTGCTCGACGCGGGCCCGGCCACCCCCGCGGACATCGAGGCCGCCCGCCGCGCCCTCGAGGCGGCCGGTGCCCGGGAGCACGCCCTCGACGTCGCCGCCGAGCTCACCGTCCGCGCCCGCGAGCGCATCGCGGCCCTGCCCCTGGACGAGACGGTCCGGGCGGAGTTCGCCGACGCCTGCCACGCCGTGCTGACCCGGAGGTCCTGAGATGGCCGCGCCCGCCCCGATCCCTGCCGCGCTGTACACGCGGACGGCCCACGCCGCAGCGGCCCAGGTGATCCGCCGTTACTCCACGTCCTTCTCCTGGGCCTGCCGCACCCTGCCCCGGCAGGCACGCCAGGACGTGGCGACGATCTACGCCATGGTCCGCGTCGCCGACGAGGTGGTCGACGGCGTCGCGGTGGCCGCCGGGCTCGACGAGGCCGGGGTCCGCGCCGCCCTGGACGACTACGAGCGGGCGTGTGAGGCCGCGATGGCGTCGGGCTTCGCCACCGACCCGGTCCTGCACGCCTTCGCCGACGTGGCCCGTCGCCACGGCATCACCCCGGAGCTGACCCGTCCCTTCTTCGCCTCCATGCGCGCGGACCTGGGGATCCGCGAGCACGGCGCCGAGTCCCTGGACGCCTACATCCACGGCTCGGCCGAGGTGGTGGGGCTGATGTGCCTGCAGGTCTTCCTCTCCCTCCCCGGCACGCGGGCCCGGACCCCGGGCCAGCGGCAGGAGCTGCGCGCGCAGGCCTCCCGGCTGGGGGCGGCGTTCCAGAAGGTCAACTTCCTCAGGGACCTGGCCGCGGACCACCACGAGCTGGGCCGCACCTACCTGCCCGGTGCCGCACCGGGCGTGCTCACCGAGGCCCGCAAGGCCGAGCTCGTGGCCGAGGTCCGCGCCGACCTCGACGCCGCCCTGCCCGGCATCCGTGTCCTGGACCCCGGGGCCGAGCGCGCCGTGGCCCTGGCGCACGGACTGTTCGCGGCCCTGGTGGACCGGATCGAGGCGACCCCGGCGGCCGAGCTGGCCCACCGCCGTGTCCGGGTGCCGGACCATCAGAAGGCCCGGATCGCCGCCCGCGTCCTGGCACGGGGCCGCCGGGGAGGCCGCCGATGAGCGCCCGGGACACCGCTCTCGGCCCGCGCACCGTGGTGGTGGGCGGCGGTTTCGCCGGACTGGCCACGGCGGGCCTGTTGGCCCGCGACGGGCACCGGGTGACGCTGCTGGAGCGCGGCGCCGTCCTGGGCGGCCGTGCCGGACGCTGGTCTGAGGCGGGGTTCACCTTCGACACCGGGCCCTCCTGGTACCTGATGCCCGAGGTGATCGACCGCTGGTTCCGCCTCATGGGGACCTCCGCCGCCGAACGGCTGGACCTGCGCCGTCTGGACCCCGGCTACCGGGTGTACTTCGAGGGGCACCTCCACGAGCCCCCCGTGGACGTGCGCACCGGCCACGCGGAGACGCTGTTCGAGTCCCTCGAGCCCGGCGCCGGGCGCCGGCTGCGGGCCTACCTCGACTCCGCGTCCCGGATCTACGGGCTCGCCAAGGAGCACTTCCTCTACACGGACTTCCGCCGGCCGGCCGCCCTGGCCCACCCGGACGTCCTGCGCGCCCTGCCGGCCCTCGGGCCCCAGCTGCTGGGGGGCCTGCGCTCCCACGTGGCGGCCCGCTTCCAGGATCCCCGGCTGCGCCAGATCCTGGGCTACCCGGCGGTCTTCCTCGGCACGTCCCCCGACCGTGCCCCCGCCATGTACCACCTGATGTCCCATCTGGACCTCGCCGACGGCGTGCAGTACCCCCTCGGCGGGTTCGCGGCCCTCGTGGACGCCATGGCGGAGGTCGTGCGTGAGGCCGGCGTGGAGATCCGCACCGGGGTCGAGGCGACCGCCGTGGAGGTCGTGGACCGTCCCGCCCCCGCCGGCCGCCTCGGACGCCTGGCCGCCCGCCTGCCCAGGCCGGGAGCAGCCCGCGGGGACGAGGGCCGACGTCGCCGCCCGGGCCGGGTGACCGGCGTCGCCTGGCGGTCCGACGACGGCGCCGCGGGACGCCTCGACGCCGATGTGGTGGTGGCCGCCGCGGACCTGCACCACGTGCAGACCCGTCTGCTGCCTCCCGGCCGGCGCGTCGCGGAGTCCACGTGGGACCGGCGCGACCCCGGCCCCTCCGGCGTGCTCGTGTGCGTGGGGGTGCGCGGATCCCTGCCCCAGCTGGCCCATCACACCCTGCTGTTCACGGCGGACTGGGAGGACAACTTCGGGCGCATCGAGCGGGGAGAGGACCTCGCCGCGGACACGTCGATCTACGTCTCGCGCACCTCCGCCACGGACCCGGGGGTGGCCCCGGAGGGCGACGAGAACCTGTTCATCCTCGTCCCGGCCCCCGCCGAGCCGGGGTGGGGGCGTGGCGGCATCCGGGTCCGTGACGGCGAGGGCTGGCGGGTGGACCGCGCCGGGGACGCCCAGGTGGAGGCCGTGGCGGACCGGGCCCTCGACCAGCTGGCCCGCTGGGCCGGGATCCCCGACCTGGCCGAGCGCATCGTGGTGCGGCGCACCTACGGGCCCGGTGACTTCGCCGCGGACGTGCACGCCTGGCGGGGTTCGCTGCTGGGCCCCGGGCACACGCTGACGCAGTCGGCCATGTTCCGCCCCTCGGTGCGGGACGCGGACGTGGCCGGCCTGATGTACGCGGGCTCCTCGGTGCGCCCGGGCATCGGGGTGCCCATGTGCCTGATCTCCGCCGAAGTGGTCCGGGACGAACTGCGCCACGACGCGCGCAGGGCCCGGTCCGCGGGCCCCGGGGGGAGCGGCACATGATCCGCACCCTCTTCTGGGCGTCCCGGCCGGTCAGCTGGGTGAACACGGCGTACCCGTTCGCCGCCGCCGCGATCCTGACCGGGGGGCTGCCCGCGTGGCTGGTGGTCCTGGGCGTCGTGTTCTTCCTGGTGCCCTACAACCTGGCCATGTACGGCATCAATGACGTGTTCGACTTCGCCTCGGACCTGCGCAACCCCCGCAAGGGGGGTGTGGAGGGCTCCGTGCTGGGCGACCCTGCGGTGCGCCGCCGGGTGCTGGCGTGGTCGGTGCTGCTGCCCGTGCCGTTCGTGGCCGTGCTCGCGGGCTGGTCCGCCGTGCGGGGCGAGTGGGCCGCCATGCTGGTGCTGGCGGTGAGCCTGTTCGCGGTGGTGGCGTACTCCTGGGCGGGGCTGCGGTTCAAGGAGCGGCCCTTCCTGGACGCGGCGACCTCCGCCACCCACTTCGTCTCCCCCGCGGTCTACGGCCTCGTGCTCGCCGGGGCGACCCCCACGCCCGCCTTGGCGGCGCTGCTGGGGGCGTTCTTCCTGTGGGGCATGGCCTCGCAGATGTTCGGGGCCGTGCAGGACGTGGTGCCGGACCGGGAGGGGGGCCTGGCCTCGGTGGCCACCGTGCTGGGCGCCCGGCGCACCGTCCTGCTCGCCGCCGGCCTGTACACGGCGGCGGGCCTGCTGCTGCTGGCCACCGACCCGCCGGGCCCGCTCGCGGCGCTGCTGGCCGTGCCCTACGTGGTGAACACCCTGCGCTTCCGCCGCATCACGGACGCCACCTCGGGCGCGGCCCACCGCGGCTGGCAGCTGTTCCTCCCCCTGAACTACGTGACCGGCTTCCTCGTGACCCTGCTGCTGATCGGGTGGGCGCTGAGCCGGGGGGCCGCGGCATGATCTACCTGCTGGCCCTGCTGGGTGTCATCGGCTGCATGCTGCTGGTGGACCGGCGCTTCGAGCTGTTCCTGTGGCATCGCCCGCTCCCGGCGCTGCTGGTGCTGGCCGCCGGGGTGGCCTACTTCTTCGCCTGGGACCTGTGGGGGATCGCCGAAGGCGTGTTCCTGCACCGGCAGTCGCCCTACATGACCGGGGTGATGCTCGCCCCCCAGCTGCCCCTGGAGGAGGGGTTCTTCCTGCTCTTCCTCAGCCAGATCACGATGGTGCTGTTCACCGGGGCGCTGCGCCTGCTGCGCGGCCGGCGAGGTGACGCCCGTGCCGCGACGGCGGCCGATCCGACCGACCGGGGGAGCCGGTGACCTTCCTCGACCTCGTCCTCGTCTTCGTGGGCTTCGCCCTGGCCGTGCTCGTGGGCGCCGCCCTCGTCGGCCGCGTGCGGGGCGGGCACCTGCGGGCCGTGGCGGCCACCCTGGTGGCCCTGTGGGCCCTCACGGCGGTCTTCGACAACGTGATGATCGCCGCGGGGCTCTTCGACTACGGCCATGAGCTGCTGGTGGGTGCCTACGTGGGCCAGGCGCCCGTCGAGGACTTCGCCTACCCGCTCGGCTCCGCCCTGCTGCTGCCGGCGCTCTGGCTGCTGCTGACGAGCCGTGGTCGTGCCGGTCGGCGCGGCCGGCGGCCGGGACGCCGCCCCCACCCGGGCGATCGCTGACATGCTGCCGCTGATCCCCGCAGACCTGTTGCGCGCGCTCGGCCTGATCCTCGTCCCGGTCGCGGCGGTGCACGCCGGATGGCCGTCCGCGGCGGCGATGCTGCTCGTGTTCGGCTCCCAGTGGCTCACCCGCTGGCTCGCCCCGGGCGGAGTCCTGGACTGGGCCGCGCAGGCGGTCCTGCTGCTGGCCGGGTGGCTGAGCGTCATCGGCCTCTACCCGCGGGTGCCGTCGCTGGACCTGCTCGTGCACGCCGCCGCCTCCGCCGTGGTCGCCTGTCTGACGGCACTGGTGGTGGGGGCATGGCTCCGGCGTCGGGGGACCGAGGCCGGGCAGGCCGTGGCGCTGCTCGGCCCGGGCCTGGCCGGGCTGGGGATCGCGGCCGCCGCCGTGGCCCTGGGCGTGGTGTGGGAGCTGGCCGAATGGTGGGGGCACACGGCGGTGACCCCCGAGATCGGTGTGGGCTACACGGACACCATCGGCGACCTCGCCGCCGATCTCGTCGGCGCCGGGATCGGCGCCGCCCTCGCCGTGCGCCGGGAGCGCATCCGGTGACCCCGGCCCGCCCCACGGTCTCCGTGGTCGTCCCGGTGCTCGACGACGCCGAGCACCTGCGCGTGTGTCTCGCCCTGCTGGCCGCCCAGAGCCGGCCGGCGCTGGAGGTGGTGGTGGTGGACAACGGCTGCGTGGACGACTCGGCGGTGCTCGCCCGCGCCGCCGGCGCGCGGGTGGTGCACGAGCCGCGCCGCGGGGTCCCGGCCGCGGCGGCCGCCGGCCTGGACGCCGCGGTCGGGGAACTGCTGGTGCGCTGCGACGCCGACACGCGGATGCCCGCGGACTGGCTCGAACGGATCGTGGCTCGGTTCGACGCCGACCCCGGGCTCGACGCCCTCACCGGGCCGGGGACCTTCCACGACCAGCCCGGCCTCCGGGGACGGGTGCGGGCGGCGCTCTACACCGGCGCGTACCGCTGGGGGGCGGGCGCCGCGGTGGCGGCCACCCCCGTCTGGGGCTCCAACTGCGCCCTGCGCGCCGAGGCGTGGCAGGCTGTGCGGACCCGCGTCCACCGCGAACGCGGGGACGTGCACGATGACCTGGACCTGTCCTTCCAGCTGGCCCTGGCCGGCCGCCGGATCCGGTTCGATCCGGACCTGCGGGTGGAGGTCGCCGGGCGCATCTTCCACTCCCTGCGCCAGCGGGTGCGGCAGGGCCGGATGGCGGTCACCACCCTGCAGGTCAACTGGGCCCGGCTGTCCCCCGGGCGGCGGTGGCTGCGCCGGGCGGCCCGGTCACGCCCCCGGCCCCACTGGGGGCGTGGCCCCGACGGTCAGTCCCGCGACTGAGCGCCGCCGGCGCCGCGGGCTCGCCTGTCCAACGGGTTGCGACGCAGGGGCAGCCGGTCCACCAGCGGCCGCAGCAGGCCGCGGGTGCGGGGACGCTCGCCGCCGTCGTGCCGGCGCCTGGCCTCGGCCAGGATGTTCGCGGCCATCTCCGGGAACACCACGGCGTGGAAGGGCAGGATGGCGGTCCAGTAGGCGCGTCCGAGCAGGCCGTCCGGCATGAAGACCGCCCGCTGGCGGTAGACGGAGCCTCCGCCCTCCCGCGGCTCGGTGCTCAGCTGCAGCCAGGCCCGCCCGCCGGCCTTCATCTCCGCCCGCAGGGTCAGCCGCCGCCCCGGCTCCACGTCCTCCACCCGCCACCAGTCCACGGCGTCGCCGCGTCGCAGGTGGTTCGGGTCCCGCCGGCCGCGGGTCAGGCCGGGCCCGCCGGCCAACTTGTCCATCAGCCCGCGGATCTTCCACAGCAGCGGGGTCGAATACCAACCGTTGGCGCCGCCCACCGACTCGATCACCGGCCACACCTCCTGCGCGGGCAGGTCGGACTCGCGCTCGCGCTCGTCCGTGTAGACCGTGGTGCCGGCCCACTCGGGATCCGAGGGCAGGGGGGCGGCCGGGTCCGCGGAGCTCTGGAGGTCCGCGTCGAAGGTGACGTCCAGGGGGCCCTCCTTCTCCCGCTTCAGCGCCAGCCGCACGGCGTCCATGTAGGAGGTCAGCCCGCCCGGCGGGTCCGGGATGAGGTCGCGGACCGAGCGGTCCTCCACGACCGCCTCCTCGGCGAGGGATGCGGCCAGGGGCAGGGCCACCGCGACCGGGATGGGGGTCACCATGCCGATCCAGAAGCCCGCCAGGGTCTTCAAGGGCAACGGGGTGGGGATCACGATGCGCCGGGACAGGCCGGCGGCCTTGGCGTAGTCCACCAGCACGCTCGCGAACGGCTGGGGGTGCCCGTTGCCGATCTGGGCCCGCAGCTGCACGGGCTCCGGGAGGGCGCAGGCCTGCAGGAGGTAGTACAGGACGTCGCGGATGGCCAGCGGCTCCACCCGGTTCCTCAGCCAGGACGGGCCGGGCATCACGGGCAGCCGCTCGGCGAGGTGGCGGATCATCTCGAACGAGGTGGAGCCCGAGCCGATGATCACCCCGGCCTCGAACGTCAGTGCCGGGGTCGCCGCCCGCTCGAGACGCTCGGCCACGAGGGCGCGGGAGCGCATGTGGTCGGACAGCTCCGCGACGGGGACCGTGTCCGGGTGCAGGCCGGAGAGATAGACGAGCTGGGCCACGCCGGCCGTGTCCGCGGCGGTGCCCACGATGTCCGCGATCCGCTGCTCCTGGGCCACGAAGTCGCCGCCCCCGCCCATGGAGTGCACGAGGTAGAGCACGGTGTGCACGTCCTGCATGGCGGCTTCGACGAGGTCCGCCTCGGTGAGGTCGAGCTCCACCGCCTCGATGCTGTCCGACCACGGTCGGTCCGCGAGGTCGGAGGGGTTCCGGGCGCCGGCCCGGACGTCGAAGCCGGCGGCGAGCAGCTCGGGGATGAGGCGCCCGCCCACGTAACCGGTGGCACCGGTGACGAGGACGCGACGGCCCCGGCCGTCCGGCAGGGACAGGCCGAGGGGGGAGGTGTGGGACGCCGGCGTGGCACCGGCGGGGACGGGGGAGGGCTGTGTGGACGCCATGGGCGCACTCTAGGGTCCGGGGCGGGTCGGGCTGAAGGTCTCAGGTGTGCGGACCCGGGGCCCGTGAGTGGGCACGCCGCCGGACCTGCGTCGGTCGGAGCGGGCCCGGCACGGTCCGTGAAAGACTGCTCGCTATGGCCACTGCAGATTCCGGAGACGTCCTGCCGCACCTGCGCACCGAGGCCATCCGCGCCGTCGTCGGGCCCACCAGTGCGGACCGCGGCTTCGCCGTGGCCGCGTCGGGTGCCGTGGGGCGCCTGCGCTATGACGCCGCCACCGGCCGTCTGAGCGCCTCCGTCCAGGGCACCGCGCCCAGCCCCTACCGGGTGCAGGTGCAGCTGCAGGAGGCCTACGACGACGCCGCCGAGGACGGCGCCGGCGCCCTCATGGAGCCGGTGGGCGGGCGCTGCACGTGCCCGGTCGGGACGGACTGCAAGCACGTGGCCGCCGCGCTCTACCAGGTGGTCCGCCTCGACGCCGACCAGGCCCTCGACGACGCCCGCCGCAAGCTCGCCGAGATGGTCACCACGGCGGACGCGCTGCCCGCGCCCGCCGGCCGGGGCCACGACGGCGGCGGCCCGGCCGGCCTCGACGCCCCGGCCGCGGACGGGGCGGCACCCCCACCCCCTGCCGGCCTGGACTGGCGACGGGTCATGGAGCCGCTGGCCGGACTCCACGGCCCGCGCCGGGTGGGCACGCCGCCCGCGCTGGCGATCGGCGTGGAGCTCGTGGCCGAGTCCTCCCGCAACGCGTTCCAGCAGTGGGGCCCGGCGACCGCCGGGGAGGAGCAGGTGCGCGAGGGCCGCCCGCTGTACGTGACCGTGCGCCCGCTCAAGCGCGGGGCCAAGGGGACGTGGATCAAGGGCGGGCTGACGTGGAAGGCGTTCCAGTTCCCGCGCGCCGAGTTCGCCCCCGCCCAGGAGCGGGCGATGCGCCTGATCTGGCGTCAGGTCCAGGCCGAGGACTCCTACCCGGGCGACGCCTGGTTCGGTCTGCACGTCTTCGACTCCCCGCGGATCTGGCAGCTGCTCGCGGAGGCCCGCGAGGTCGGGGTGGAGCTCGTGCCGCTGGGGCTGCTGACGGACGTGGTGCTGGAGGCGCCCGTCGCCGTCGGGCTGGACGTCACCCGCGCCCCCGACGGCGGTCTGGACGTGGCCCCGTCCCTGGACCCGGCCCCGCCCGGCCTCGGGCTGAGCGGTGTGCACGCCGTGGGAGGCATCGGCTTCTACCGCGTGGAGCTCACGGACGAGGAGGCCGTGCTCCACCTGATCCCCGCCGCACGCCCCGTCCCCGAGGCCGTGCAGCAGCTCGTGCTCGCCGGCGGGCCCGTGCGCGTGCCCGCCGCGGACCGCGAGGAGTTCCTCGGCCGGATCTACCCGCGGCTGCGTGGCGCCCTGCCCGTGACCAGCGGCGACGCCTCCGTGGAGCTGCCCGAGTTCGAGCCGCCCGTGCTGCGGCTGCGCGCCGACTTCCGACCCGGCCACGAGCTCGTGCTGCGCTGGTCCTGGCTCTACTTCGACCCGCCCCGCGAACTCGGCCTCGACGCCGGCGGCGACCCCCTGCGGGACACCCGGCACGAGGACGCGGTGCTGCGCGCCGTGGCCGAGCTCTGGCCGCGCGCCGGCCGTGCGGAGGAGCAGGTCCTCGAGGGCGTGGGCGCCGCCCGGTTCTCCGAGCAGGTGCTGCCGCTGCTGCAGCGCGCGGACCACGTGCGCGTGGACGTCACCGGCGACCGCCCCGACTACCGCGAGCTGAAGGCCGCCCCGCGCATCGAGGTCGGCACGAAGGCCACGCAGAACGACTGGTTCGACCTCGGCGTGCAGGTCTCCGTGGACGGGCACGTGCTGCCGTTCGTGGAGCTGTTCACCGCGCTCGTGCAGGGCAGGACCACGCTGATCCTCGCGGACGGCTCCTACCTGGGCCTCGACCACCCCGCCTTCGACCGGTTGCGCGCCCTGCTCTCCGAGGCCGCCACCCTGCAGGAGTGGACCCCGGAGCACACCCCCGTCTCACGGCACCAGGTCGGCTTCTGGGAGGACCTCAAGGAGCTCGCGGACGAGGTGGACGAGGACCCGGAGTGGACCGCCGCCGTCGGGCGTCTGGCCGCCGTCGAGCGCCTCCCCGAGGCCCCGCGCCCCGCCGGCCTGAAGGCCGACCTGCGCCCCTACCAGGAGGAGGGCCTGCGCTGGCTCGCGTTCCTGTGGGAGCAGGACCTCGGCGGGATCCTGGCCGACGACATGGGCCTGGGCAAGACCGTCCAGACCCTCGCGCTCTTCGCCCACGCGCGCCAGGCCCGGCCCGAGCGGCCGCCGTTCCTCGTGGTCGCGCCGAGCTCCGTGGTGTCCGTGTGGGCGGCCGAGGCCGAGAAGTTCACCCCGGACCTCGACGTGCGCGTCCTGGACACCACCACCCGCAAGCGCGGCACCGCCGTGGCGGACGAGGTGGCGGGGGCGGACGTGGTGGTCACCAGCTACACGCTCCTGAGGATCGACGCCGGCCAGTACGGCGGACTCGACTGGGGCGGGGTGGTCTTCGACGAGGCACAGTTCCTGAAGAACCGCGCCGCGAAGGTGCACACGGTGGCCCGCGACCTGCGCGCCCCCTTCCGGCTGGCCATCACCGGCACGCCGATGGAGAACTCCCTCAGCGACCTGTGGGCGCTGCTGGGCGTCGTCGTGCCGGGCCTGTTCCCGAGCCACCGCCGGTTCCGCGAGACCTACGTGACCCCCATCGAGACCGGGGGGGACCCCGAGCGGATGGCGGCCCTGCGCCGCCGCGTGCGCCCGTTCATGCTGCGCCGCTCCAAGGAGCTCGTGGCGAAGGACCTGCCGTCCAAGCAGGAGCAGATCCTCCAGGTGGAGCTCGAGCCGGCCCACCGCAAGCTCTACGACCGCGTGCTCCAGCGCGAGCGCCGCAAGGTGTTGGGCCTGCTCGGGGACATGGACGGCAACCGGTTCACCATCTTCACGTCGCTCACGCTGCTGCGGATGCTCGCGCTGGCGCCGCAGATCGTCGACGACCAGTACGCCTCCGTGCCCAGCTCGAAGCTCGAGCGGTTCCTCGACGACCTCACCGAGGTGATCGGCGAGGGGCACCGCGTGATCGTGTTCAGCCAGTTCACGAGCTTCCTGCGGGTGATCGCCGAGGAGCTGGACCACCTGGAGATCGAGCACGCGTACCTCGACGGCTCCACGCGCGGGCGCGCCGACGTGATCCGCGGCTTCCGCGAGGGCGAGGCGCCGGTGTTCCTGATCTCCCTGAAGGCGGGCGGCTTCGGCCTGACCCTGACCGAGGCGGACTACGTGTTCCTCATGGATCCGTGGTGGAACCCCGCTGCGGAGGCGCAGGCCGTGGACCGGGCGCACCGGATCGGGCAGGAGCGGACCGTGATGGTCTACCGGCTCGTGTCCGAGGGGACGATCGAGGAGAAGGTGCTCGAGCTGCAGCGGCGCAAGGCCGAGCTGTTCGGCGCGCTCATGGACGAGTCCGACGACTCCGGAGCCGGCGCCTTCACCGACTCCCTCACCGCCGAGGACATCCGGGAGATGCTCGGCGCCGAGGAGTGAGGGCCGCGCGAGGCGCGCCGGACGTTTTCGTTCGGGAAACGGCGGCGTGTCGAGACGTTTTCGTTCGGGAAACGGCGGCCCGCCCGCCCGTTTCGTCAACGAAAGTCGTCCCCGGGGCGCCGTTTCCCGAACGAAAGCGGGGGGTAGCCTCGGGCCATGCGTCGCCCGTCCCGTTCCAGCACCGCCGACCCCACCTTCGTGCCGTCCGCCCGGTCGCAGGTGCCGCCGTTCACGGTGATGAGCATCCTCGGCCGGGTCGCCGAGCTGCGCGCCGCCGGCCACGACGTCGTCAGCCTGTGCGCGGGGGAGCCGGGCGGGGGCGCCCCGCCCGCCGTCGACGCCGCGGCCGCCGCCGTCCACGCCTCCGGCCGTGCCCTCACCTACACCCCGGCGCTGGGCCTGCCGCAGCTGCGGGCCGCCGTCGCCGGCCACTACCGCCGCTGGTACGGGCTCGACGTCCGCCCCGAGCAGGTCGCGATCACCACGGGCTCCTCGGGGGCGTTCATGCTCGGCTTCCTCGCGGCGTTCTCCCCGGGAGACCGCGTGCTCCTGCCACGCCCCGGTTACCCCGCGTACCGCAACATCCTCACGGCGCTCGGGGTGGAGGTGGTGGACGTGGACGTCGACGCCGGCACCCGCTACCAGCCCACGGTCGCCCACCTGGAGGCGGCGCTCGCGGAGGGCCCGGTCGCGGGGCTCGTGCTCGCCTCCCCGGCCAATCCCACGGGCACGATGGTCAGCGCCGACGAGCTCGCCGAGCTCGCCCGCTGGTGCGAGGAACGCGGTGTGCGGCTCGTCTCGGACGAGATCTACCACGGCATCGTGCACACGGACGGGGAGGGGCTCGGCGCCTGCGCATGGCGCACCTCCCGCACCGCGCTCGTGGTCAGCTCGTTCTCCAAGTACTGGGGCATGCCCGGCTGGCGGCTGGGCTGGATGCTCATGCCGGACGACCTCGCCGCCGCGGTCGACGGCCTCGCCGGCTCGGTCGCCCTCTGCCCGCCCGCCGCGGCCCAGGAGGCGGCCGTCCACGCGTTCAGCGAGGAGTCCTACGCGTTCTGTGCCGAGCAGGCCGGCGGCTTCACGGCGACGCGCGGCGTCGTGCTGGCCGCCCTGCCCCGGCTCGGCTGGGCCGACGCCGCCCCCGCCGACGGCGCCTTCTACCTCTGGGCCCGTCTCGCCCCGGGCATGCTGGCGGAGTTCGGCAGCGCCGTCGGCTACTGCGCCGCCCTGCTGGAGGAGGCCGGCGTCGCGCTGACCCCCGGCGACGACTTCGACGCCGTCCACGGGCCCGAGTCCGTCCGGCTCTCCTTCGCCGCCGGCCCGGACGCCGTCCACGAGGCGCTCGAGCGGATCGCCGCCTGGCATGCGGCGCGCGGCCTGGCCTGACGGGCTCCGCCGCGCGCCGCACCGCCCGACGCCTCAGCCGCCCGACCGGCGTGTCCGTGACGGCCCGGTCGCCGAGCAGTCGGGCGCGGTAGATCAGCGGGTTGTGGCTGACCAGCACCCGCGCATTGCGCCCATGCCGGTCCAGCCCGCGTGTGCGCAGGGTCGCGGAGGCCCCGCCCACCTCGAACAGGCGGGTCGCCGCGCGCTCGAGGGCGTCACGTGCCGGTTCCCGCGACGGGGGCGCGCCGTCGGCGCCGCCGGGATGACGGGGTGAGGTCCACCGCAGTATTGCGAATCATCCGCAACAGTCTTTATTGTGAATCAGTCGCATCTTCTCGCTCTCGTGAAAGGCTCCCCGTGTCCCACTTCGCCCCGCAGCGCCGTTCCACGCGCACCGCCACCTTCTCCGCCACCCTCGCCGCCGCGGCCATCGCCCTGACGGCGTGCGGCGCGGACGCCGACCCGTCCGGCCCGACGTCGGCACCCGCCTCCGCCGCGGGCGGCTCCGAGTCGCCGGCGGGTGAGGCGACGGCGGCCTCCTCCGTCTCCGCGGAGGACCGCGTCGACCCGACCCAGACCACCGAGGTCTCCGCGGTGACGCCGCGCATCCTGCTCTCGCACGAGGACGGGCTCACGCTGCTCGACGCCGAGTCCGGTGAGGTGGTGAAGGAGCAGGACATCACGGGCTTCAAGCGGCTGAGCAACGCCGGCAACGGCAAGGACGTCCTGGTGACCACCGGGAACGGCTGGGAGGTGTTCTCCACCGGCATCCAGGCCAAGGCCCACGGCGATCACGTCCACCACTACGAGTCCGCGCCCGGCATGACCGGCGTGACGTTCCCGGGTGAGCATCCCGGCCACGTCGTCACCCACAACGGCAAGACCACCCTCTTCGCGGACGGCACGGGCGCGATCCGCACCTTCGACTCGACCCACCTGGACAAGGCGACCCCGGACCTCATGCCCGTCATGACGGAGGCCGAGACCGAGGACCCGCACCACGGCGTGGCGCTCGAGCTCTCCGACGGCACCCTCTTCACCACGCAGGGCACCGAGGACTCCCGCAACACGCTCCAGGTGATCGACCCGAAGACCAGCGAGGTCACGGCCGAGACCGACGACTGCCCCGGCAGCCACGGCGAGGCCGCGGCCCAGCCGACGGAGGCGGGCGACGTCGTCGTGATGGGATGCGAGAACGGGCCCGTCGTGTACCGGGACGGCGAGTTCCACAAGGTGGACGTCGAGACCGAGTATCAGCGCTCCGGGAACCTGTTCGGGCTGCATGACTCGCCCATCGTCCTGGGTGATCACAAGGTCGAGGAGGAGCCGGAGGAGGCCGTCGAGCGGCCCACGGCGATCGCCCTCATCGACACCCGCACCGATGAGCTCACCACCGTGGACCTCGGCTCCTCCTACTGGTTCCGCTCGCTCGGCCGCGCCGAGGACGGTTCCGCGGTCGTGCTGACCTACGACGGCGAGGTCACCGTGATCGACGAGGAGACCGGTGAGGTCGCCGCCGAGTACCCGGTGATCGAGCCGTGGAAGGAGAAGGACGAGTGGCAGGAGCCCGGCCCGATCCTCAAGGTGGCCGGGAACACCGCCTACGTCACCGACGCGGAGGCCCAGAAGCTCGTGGCCGTCGACCTGGAGACCGGTGAGACCGTCCTGGAGAAGGACCTGGAGTTCGCCCCGGTCGAGATGGCCGTGGTCACCGGCGAGCCCGAGTCCGTGAAGCCCGAGGAGGGCGCTGATGCCGAGTCCGGCCACGACGAGCACGCCGACCACGATCACGGCCACGAGTCCGACGAGCACACCGACCACGATCACTGATCAGGTCGGGCCAGGGGAGCGGGGGTCAGCGCCGCGCGGCCGTGGCCCCCGCCGGCACCGGGTCCGACGCATCGGCGGGGTGTCCGAGGCGCGGGGCGGACGGCTGGAGCGCGAACACGAGCAGCGTGAGCGGGCCGACGAACGGCACCAGCCCGAGGAACAGCCACGCGCGGCTGAAGCCGGCGTCGTGGAGGCGCCGGGCGAGCAGGGCGAGCGAGGGGAGTGCGTGCGTGATCCCCACGAGGAGGACGGCCGCGTCGCGGAGGGACAGGTCCGGGGAGCCGAGGAGGAACACGTCCAGGACGGTGGACACGAAGTGAACGACGGCCTGCAGGAGCCACACGTAGAGCGCCGCGAGCCAGAAGTCGGCGCGGGACGCGCGCCCGCTGAACTGCGCGTAGCCGGCGTAGTAGCGGCGGATGGCCTGAAGCATGGTCATGGTCCGGCCCTCAGTCCTGCCGAGGGGACGCCAGCAGACCCTGTGCCGCGACGATCACGAGCATCGCAGCTCCCGCTTCGGCCGCCCCCGCGGGCCCGGCCACGGGATCGCCGAGAACCGCGACTACGGCACCGGCGAGCCCCAGCACGGCCATCGCCCCGCCGATCCACCAGAACACCGGGGCCTGGAATGCCCGGGCGAACGGGAGGAAGTGGCCGCCCACCACGGCGGCCACCAGGGCGATCTGCGCCGTCGGTGCGTCGAGCGCGAGTGCCACCAGGCGTGTCACGGGGAGGAGCGCCAGCATCGTGACGACGGCGATCCCGTAGACGCGCCGCGGGCGGGCGCCTGCACGGCGGGCAGCACCCGCCGGCGCAGCAGCACGACCACCAACGTGAAGCCGATCAGCGCGATCGCGCTGCCGCGCAGCGTGCCCTGGTGCTCGGCCGGCAGCCCCGCGATCCCGCCGAACAGGAAGGCGCCGCCGCCGACCACCCCGATCAGCCCGCCCCACACCACCGGGTGCCGGAGGTGGCCGATCCCGCGGACGGGCGGGTCGTCGTCGAAGTGGGCCGGCCGCATGGGGCGGGCCGTGGTCGTGTCCGTCATGGTTCCCCCTCGCATCACGTGTGACATGCGTCATCCTGCCATGACGGGTGGACGGGTCAGGCCCCCTGTGGACAGGCCCCGATGATCATCAGCGGGTGCTCCGCCGCGTCGAATGGGCGGCCGTGCCAGCCGCTCCAGACGCGGTCCACCGCCAGGTCCACCGACGCCGGCTCGATCAGCTCCGCCGTGCCCCGCCGCCACTCGACGCGGTCCCCGCCGGGGCGATCCCCGCGACGACGCGGGCGTCATCGTAGGCGCGGCGGTTCGTCTCGGCCGGGTCCAGATGCATGGACGGCACCGTATCTTGAAGATGACCGCATGCACCGCCAGCTGGACCACGAGGAGTTCGACCAGCGGCTCGAGGGCTGAGCCGCCGCGGTCTGCCGCGCTCACCCCACGAAGACGCAGAAGCGCCTGGCCGGCTGGGCGCAGGGCGTGTCTCCTCAGTGGGCACGCACCCATGGCGGCAGTTCAGTGCGTCATGCCTCTTGGCCGTGGCTGCTGTAGACCACGATCGGCGCTCTACTGGGATCGCGCGTCCTCTTCCACACGGTCATGCCAATTCGTTCGGCCACGCGACGGGAAGCCATGTTGTCGGGGTTGATGATCGCGGTGACCATCGTTGCGTCGAGGGTCTCGAACCCGTGTCGCAGGCAGGCAGAGGCCCCCTCGGTTGCCAGTCCCTGTCCCTGGCGTTCAGGCAGGACGTGGTAGCCGACCTCGAGGACCTCCTGGCCGTCGACGTTCTGCCAGGTCAGGCCGCAGTCACCGATGAAGTCGCCGGTGGTCCGGTGTTCGATGACCCACAGGCCGAACCCATGCTTGGCGTAGTTGTCCTTCGACCAGTTGATCCACCGCTGCACCTCGTTGCGCGACTTGGCCCGCGGGTAGTAGCGCATGACCTCCGCGTCTCCGCGGAGCCTGCACATGTCGTCGAGGTCAGCGTCGGTCATGCACCGGAACGTGAGTCGATCGGTGGGTTGCGGGATCACCCGACGACCTTACCGACGGCACTGAACCGGCTTCTTTGTCTTCGACATGTGCGTGAAACCACCCCCGCGGTCTGCCGCGCTCACCCCACGAAGACGCAGAAGGGGTGGCCGGCCGGGTCCGCGAACACGTACAGGGGCTCGTCCTCGTCGTCGGAGCGGTCCTGGACGAGGCGCCCGCCCAGGCGCAGGGCGTGGTCGTGGGCCGCGTCGAGGGAATCGCGGTCCGGCACGGTGAAATCCAGGTGCAGCTGCATCGGCACCTCGGGTGACGGCCACGTGCTGGGCTTCAGTTCGTCGGTGCGCTGGAATGTCAGGACGCGGCGGCCGTCGTCGTCCAGCAGCACGAGCCAGTCCGCGCTGTCCGGCTCGCGACCGTCCGCGAGCTCGTCGCCCGCGCGGTAGTGGAGGCCGAGGAGCTCGCGGTAGAACTCCGCGACGGAACGGATGTCGACGGCGTCGATCACCGGCTGCTGGAGCACGGGGCGAGTGACCATGGCCACACACTAAGCGACCTCGGTGTCCGCGTCAGCGTCTCGGCCTCAGTCGACGTCGTCGCGCCCCGCATCCACCCACCGCGCGGCCGGCACGACGGCGGCCAGCGAGACCACCGCCAGGACCTGCCACCCCGCGAGCGCCCAGCCGACCCCGAGCGCACCGCCTCGATCAGTGGCTGATCCCTCGCCGCCCATCCGGTGGCGGGGGATCAGCCGTGCGGTGGGCACGAGGCCACGGATGGGACCGAGACTTGCGGCGCTCCCGCTTGCGGTGGCCGTACCGGTGGCTGAGAGGCGAATGCGAAAAGCGTGACCGGCCCGATCTTCGGATCAGACACAGGAAGATCCAGGCGCGGTTGAAGTCAGCGTCGTGGAGCCGGCGTCGTAGCGCCGGATTGCGTCGCTGAAATGCAGGGCCTTGCCCTCAGCCCTGCCGCGACGGGCGGATGCGGCAGGCGCCCCTGTGAATGACCACCGATGTCGGTCAGCCGCCGCAGGATCCCACCCGCGGCGGCTGACCGACTGGCGTTCGTCTGTCAGAGTGCGATGGTCACGGACTTCACCTGGGTGTACAGCTCCAAGCTCTCCGCGCCCAGCTCCCGGCCCCAGCCGGACTGCCGAAAGCCACCGAACGGCAGCTGCGAGTCCAGGGCATGGAAGGTATTGACCCACACCGTGCCGGCCTTGAGCCGTGCGGCCACGCGGTGGGCACGGGAGACGTCCCGGGTCCACAGGGCGGCGGCGAGGCCGTATACCGAATCGTTCGCGGCGCGGATCACTTCGTCCTCGTCGGTGAACTTCACGGAGACGGCCACCGGGCCGAAGATCTCCTCGCGGACAATGGACATCTCCGGGGTGGTCTCCGTGAAGAGGGTGGGCTCCACGTAGAAGCCGGCGTCGCCGTGCCGCTGCCCGCCCGTCAGAGCGACGGCACCGTCCCGCTTGCCCTCCTCAACGAAGCCCATCACCCGGTCCAGCTGCTCCTGGGAGACCAGCGGGGTGATGGCGGCGTCCTCGGTGCCCGGACCGATGCTCATCTGGCGCATCTTCGCGGCGAGGGCCTCGTTGAACCGGTCGTAGACGTCGGCGTGCACGAACACGCGCGTGCCGGACTCGCAGGCCTGACCCGAGTTCAGGGTGAATCCCATGAGCGCCCCGTCCACGGCGGCGTCGATGTTGGCATCCGCGAACACGATGTTGGGGGACTTGCCTCCCAGCTCGAGCGACACCTTCTTCAAGTTTTCGGCCGCCGCCCCCACGATCTTCTTGCCCACCTCGGTGGAGCCGGTGAACGCGACCTTGTCCACGTCAGGGTGGGCGGTGAGCGCAGCACCGGCGTCGCCGTGGCCGGTGACGATGTTGACGACGCCAGCCGGCACGCCTGCCTCCGTCAACAGTTCGCCCAGCATCAGTGCTGTCAGCGGCGTCTGCTCCGCGGGCTTGAGGACCACGGTGTTGCCCGTGGCCAGTGCGGGGGCGATCTTCCAGGCCGCCATCAACAGCGGGAAGTTCCATGGGATGATCTGACCGCACACGCCCACGGGCTCGCGCCGTGTGTAGGAGTGAAACTCGGCCTCGGGCGGGGCCAGCAGCATGGATGGAGCATTGACGGCCCCCTGCAGCTTCGAGGGCCAGCCCGCGTAGTAACGGAAGCAGTCCGCAGCGGCGCGGACGTCAAAGGCGCTGGCGATGCCCACGCCTTTGCCCTGGTCGAGGGACTCCAGGAGCGCGAAGTCCTCGAGGCGTTCGGTGATCAGGTTGGAGATCCGCCACAGCAGGTCCTCGCGTACATTCGGCCGCATCCGAACCCATGAGCCCTCGTCGAAGGCGGCACGGGCCGCGGCGACGGCGGCGTCGATGTCGGCCTGCTCGGCGTGCGCCACCGTGGCGAGCACCTCGCCGGTGGCAGGATCCCGGGTCTCGAAGGTCTTCCCGGACGCCGCGTCGACCCATTCACCGCCGATCAGGAGGCGGTGGGGGCGGTCCAGGAAGGCGCGTACTCGCGCGGTCATAGGGGAGTTCGATGTCTCAGTCATGGTGCGTCCTAGGAGTCGTGAGATGGGGAGTGGGGCATCAGAACGAGGTGATGACGGAACGGATCACCTCGCCGTTGAGGAGCCGCTCGTACCCGGTATTGATCTCATCGAGGGAGATCTCCTGGGAGACCATGTGGTCCAGATCCATACGTCCCTGGACGTACAGGTCGGCGTACAGCGGGATGTCGCGCTGGATGTTGGAGGAGCCCATGGCCACCGCCTGCAGGCGTCGCTGTGCGAACAGCGAATCGAGCGAGGCGCCGAACTGGGCCGTGGTCCCGGGCGGGGCAATGCCGATCAGGTACGCGGTTCCGCCAGGTCCGAGAACGTCCTGGGCGAGTTGCTGGGTCACTGGCAACCCGATGGCCTCGAACGCGTGGTCCACTCCGGTGCCCGTGATCCCGAGGACCGCCTCGACGGCGTCCCCGGAGCCCGAGTTGACCACGTCGGTGGCGCCGAACCGGCGGGCCGCCTCAAGCTTGGAGTCGTCCAGGTCGATCGCGATCACGCGCTTGGCGCCGCATAGACGGGCACCGCTCACGGCATTGAGGCCGATGCCACCGACGCCCACGACGGCCACCGTGTCACCGGGCCGTACGTGGGCCGTGTTGATGGCCGCGCCAGCACCGGTGACGACCGAGCAACCGATGAGCGCGGCCTGCGGGAAGGGGATGTCCTCGTTGACAACGGCTAGCTGGTTCTCATGGACGAGTACCTGCTCGGCGAATCCGCCCACGTTGACGGACTGGGCGACGGGCGTGCCGTCCTGAAGTGTGAGGCGTGGCTTCTCCTCCGGCCCCCGCACCACAGCCTCCTGATTCAGGCACAGGGTGGTCTGGCCCGCGAGACACCGCGCGCAGGCCCCGCAGTAGGCGATCAGACAGGCGACGACGCGGTCGCCCGGCTTCAGGCTTGTCACGCTGGGGCCGACCGCGGCGACGACACCGGAGATCTCATGCCCTCCGGCGGCGGGCAGGGGCAGGCCGAAGTCGTGGTCGATGAGGTGCAGGTCCGAGTGGCACAGGCCGGAGGCCTTCACGTCCACCAAGACCTCCCGCCCCACCGGGTCGTCGATCACCACATCATGGATCTCGAACTTGCCCCCGACCTTCATTGCGAGCGCTGCGCGCATAATCGTTCTCCATTCACTAGGGTCGATTCCTGTCGCCTGAATATGACCTAGATCACATGTGGCAGAGTCAGGCTATGACCGGTGCCGTAGGGGCGGGGTGTGCAGTTCTGCGACACCCGCGGCGGCGGTGGCCCATCCTGACGGCGGGGGTCCTGGTGATGTGCGGACGGGCGGCCTAGGTGTAGGAGGGCATGACGTTGTTGACTCGGGCCGGGGCCAACGAGGCCGGAGGGGCGTCCCCGCAGGAGGTATGAGGCCGATGGTAGTTGTAGTGGTTCACCCACACGGCCAGCGCCTCACGCCGAGCTGTCTCTGAGGTATACGGGCGGGCGTAGAGGACCTCATCGACCATCAGCCGGTTGTACCGTTCGACCTTCCCGTTATGGCGCGGGGTGTAGGGGCGGATCCGGTGGTGCCGGCCCCCGAGCGAGACCACCTTGGCGGTGAAGTCC
>NZ_JALJRH010000022.1:0-24106 GCF_024519775.1 Micrococcus sp. Mcc28
AGGTCGAACGGTACAACCGGCTGATGGTCGATGAGGTCCTCTACGCCCGCCCGTATACCTCAGAGACGGCCCGGCGTGAGGCGTTGGCAGTGTGGGTGAACCACTACAACTACCATCGGCCGCATACCTCCTGCGGAGATGCTCCACCGGCCTCGTTGGCCCCGGCCCGAGTCAACAACGTCATGACCTCTTACATCTAGGAGGACGTGCACCGTCGGGAGAAGAGATGTGTGAGCTGGCGAGCCAATTGGCGTGGATCTCGCCCGCCCCAAACGACCGATAAAGGCAGTGGCCCATCGCCGTCCTTAGCGGGGGCGCGTCTCTCGGCTGGGGTGGTCGCGGGCGTTTCTGCGTTCAGAGTGTGTCGTGCCCGTCCTCGCTCAGCTCGGCTGCCTTCATCCAGAGCCGATAGCTGCCGTATCCCGCCAGGAGTGCGAGGCCCCAGCCGATGAAGCGTGCGTTCCCGGTGGTCATCTCCATCGGGAACAGGGCATAGCGTCCCCAGAACCAGACGAGCAGCACCATGAGTAGCAGTCCGGCCAGGATGCGAAGGTACGTGGTCCGTCTCATGCGCTGAGCCTACCGACGCGGGATTCCCGATTATGAGCATGTGCGTCCCGGGAGGCTCGCCGGCTGCGGGTGACGGTCCCGATCACACAGAGGATGAAGCCGAGCAGGAGAAGCCCCCATCCGAGCAGTCCCCGCCATTCCAGACGCGTGAAGTTGAGGATGCTCAACCCGCACAGCTGGATGAGCGCGCCGATGATGCGCAGGCTGGGGTGGGAGGGGGGACGCTGGTCCATGAGCCGAGCGCAGCTTCCCTGCCGACAGGCCACCAGGGGCCCTGCGGGGCACGTCCAGGCAGGTATACCCCTTTACACGCCCCGCCCGCCCACGAGACCATCACGTCAGAGACGGTGTGAATCGCAGCGCTAAATGGCGTGGTTTTTGTAACGCTTTAAGGCCTGCTAATCAGGTGGGTGATCGGATCTGAGCTTTCCGCAGACGACAGGTTCTACGTCCGGCTGACGGCGGGTTTCATAGGCACCCCTGGCGCAACAAACGTTTTGTCGTGAAATCCTAGACCCCGCCCTAGAGGGCCTGTGGTTGAAGAGTCGGTCTTACGATGGACAATGGTCCAAACCAGCGACACCAGTGCGCACTGTTCGTGCTGTGGGCGGCGTCTGCCGTTGAGCAGGTTGCACGCGTTGGCGGATGGCGCGGCTTACGTCTGCCGGCGGTGCGGCTTATGGATTGCGGTCCGTCGTCGCTGAGTGATTCCGTTGAAACGTCTGGTTGTGGATGTGCCGATGATCAAAGGTAGCTACAGATGACTTCGGCATTGCACTGAGCGGGGTCGCCGGCCGCCGCGGTTCCGTGAAGGCCGGCAACGGTTTCTCTGAGCGCGGTGAGTTCGGCGATGTGCCTGTCCAGGTTCGTCAGGTGCTCGGCAAGCTGATCACGCACGTGGCCGCACGGCGCCGTGCCAGCATCCCGGATTTGGAGGATGTCGAGGATTTCGGCCAGAGTGAGGCCGGCAACTTGGCTGCGCCGGATGAATTCAAGCCTGACGATCGTGTCCTCTGGATAGTCGCGGTAGCCGTTGGTGGCTCGGTCGGCCTGCGGCAGGAGCCCTCGCTCCTCGTAAAACCTCAAGGCCTTGGTCGTCACGCCGGAGGCCGCCGCTACTTCACCGATACGCATGCTTCACCTCGTTCTCGAAAGACTCCGTAATCTTCCATTTTGCTGGAAGATCACGAAGGTGATGGGGGTCTTTGTGGTGTGCCAATTCCTTCGTGCTCCCGCCTGTACGTTTCTCGACCCGGTTAGGGGGTGAGGTCGAGTTGTTCGAGGGCGACCTGGTAGGCCTCGTGGTAGGTCGGGAATTGGGCGACCTGGTCCAGGAGCGTGTCGATCGGCAGTTGCGTGCGGATGGCGAGGGAGGCGTGGTGGATCCACTCTCCGGCCATGGGGCCGACGGCCCAGGCTCCGATGAGGATCTTCCGGTCGGCGTCGGCGAGTAGGCCGAGGTGCCCGCGGGGGTCCTGCTCGTAGGTCCAGGGTCGGGCGATGGCGTCGGCGAGGTCCAGTTCCGTGGCGATGGTGCGGATGCCCTGCTTCGTTGCCTGTTCCTGGGTTAGTCCGGCGCCGGCGATTTCGGGGTCGGTGAATACGACACGCGGTATGCCGTCGTAGGTGGCCGGGTGGGGTCGGCCGAGGATGGCGTCGGCGGCGATCCGGCCTTGGTACTTCGCGACGTGGGTGAAAGGCATGATGCCGGTGACGTCGCCGATGGCCCACGTGTTTTCGCCGGCGCGGCAGTGGTCGTCGATCTGGATTTCTCCGTGGTCGCCGAGGGTTACGCCAGCGTGTTCGAAGCCGAGTCCTTCGGTGCGTGGTGTGCGGCCGGTACCGAAGATCACGACGTCTGCTGCCACCTCACCGGCTGGATCGCCGTCGCGTGTCTGAAGCTCGATGATGCTGTCGGCTCCCTCGCGCCGCGCCTGGACGGCGGAGGTGGCCAGCCGGATGTCGATGCCGGCCTCCTGCAGGTACTGGTGGGCAAGTTCCCCCACCCGGGGCCCTTCGCGGTCCAGTAACCTCTCGCCGCAGTGGATCAGGGTGATGGCCACTCCGAAGCGGGCCAGGAACGTCGCGGTTTCCACGCCGACGGCGCTGCCGCCGATGATGACCGCCCGCTCGGGGAGCGTGCTGGTGGTGTAGGTTTCACGGTTCGTCCAGGCCGTGATCTGGTCGATGCCGTCCAACGGTGGGATCACGGCGTCGGAGCCGGTGGCGATAATGATGTGCTCGGCTGTGATCTCGCGGTCTCCAGCCTGGATCCGGCCCGGTCCGGTAATCCGAGCTTCGTCCTTGATCACCACGGCGCCCTCTTTGATGTACCCGTCGACCTGTGCCTGGTCATCGAGGTTCCGGATCATGTAGTCCCGGTACTTTGCAGTGGCAGCCCAGTCCAGTTCGGCGCCGGAGACACCGGCGGCCCGTTGAACTTCCGTGCGCGCTTCCGGCGGCCGCAGGACGGTCTTGGAAGGGATACACGCCCAGTAGGCGCATTCCCCGCCGATTAGTTCCCGCTCGAAGACCACGACGTTCTTCCCGGCTTTCAGAAGCCGGTCGGCCGCGACCTCCCCGCCTGGGCCCAGACCGAGGACGGCAACATCGAAATGTTCACTCATGAGAATTTCTCCTTCAGATTCAGCGGATCTTTCCCGGCTCTTTCCGGTCCTTCGTCAACATCTCGCACCGGCCCCGGCCCGCCTCCTGCACCGGTACTGAACCCGTGCAAGCCCTCCAGTTGCCAGTGGTGGTCCGGCGGGTAGTGGTGGGTGGTCGGTTGGTTCAGCAGGCGCAGCTTTGGACGCCGTTGCTTACCTGGTCGGTGGCGGGTCCTGGTGTGTGGGTGAGCATCTTCTCAGCCATGGAGGATCCGAGTTCGTAGGCCTCTTTGACAGGCATGATGGTGCCGCCGGGGTGGGTTTCGAGCCAGGGCGCTGCGTCGTCGGGTGAGGCGAAGAAGTGGACCTGGTTGCAGAACGATGAGCGGACGGAGCTGATGTCCTCCGGGTTCACCAGGGACACCACGGCGGTGGCCGGCTCCACGCTGGTGACACCCATCGCTGTGACAGCCACCCGTACCGGGGTGCCTGTGGCCTGATGTGAGGATTCGATACGCGCGGATGCGCCCAGCAGGGTCGGGAAGATCAGGGTGTCCAGCGCGCACCAGGTGTAGAGTTGCTCACCGTTTACCTCGAACCGGTGCTGCGTGGGGCGCTGCGTCAGGCCCTGCCCGATGATCCGCCCGGACCCGTCGTACTCCGTGTCGCCCATCGCCTTGAGGGCAGTGCGGACTTCCTCCCCGGCACGGCCGGTCGCCGCGGCGAGGTCGCTCACGTCGACCGGGTCGCCCAGGGCGAGGAGTTTCAGTAGGGGCATCCACAGCCAGGGCTCCATCCCCGTCTCGTTGGACGCAAGCCGGTCAGTGACCTCGCTGATGTTGTTCATCGCGGTCGTTCCTTTCAAGGCATGGTGTGTCAGTGTTCGGCGATCGGTGGTTCAGGTGTTCAGGCGGCGCAGCAGGAAAGTTTGGAGACATCCGTCTTGAAGGACTGGGCAACGATCTTGATGCCCTCGGCCATGGTCAGGTACGGGCTCCAGAGGTTCGCGACCTGATCGACGGTCATCCCGGCCTGCAGGATGTACACGCCTGTTGCAGCGAGGTCGCCGGCTTCCTTCGCGACGGCGGTGATACCGACGATCCTGCCGGTGTCGGCGTCTGCGACCATCTTGATGAATCCGCGGGTGTCCCGGTTCACCACGGCGCGGGGTATGTATTCCAGCGGTACAACCCGGCATTCGCACCTGATCCCGGCGTCTCTTGCCTGCTTGTCGGTCATGCCGACAACCGCGAGGTTAGGGCTGGTGAACGTGACGCGGGGCAGGTGGCTGTAGTCCACGGCGCGGCCGGCGTCGCTGAAGGCGTTGTCGACCATCAGGGTGCCGTGGGATGCGGCGACGTACACGTATTCGGGGTGCCCGGTCACGTCCCCCGCAGCCCAAACGCGTGGGTTAGAGCTCACCAGGGTGTCCTCGACGACGACTTCCCCCTTGTCCCCGGTCTTCACGCTCACCCCGGCCAGGTTTAGCCCGTCGGTGACCGGGCGCCGACCCGTGGCGACGAGGACCTTGGAGGCCCGGAGGGTTTCGCGCCCGCCGGCGATGTCGGCCTGGGCGGCAATGCCGCCGTCCGTGTCCTGGGTGATGGAGGAGACGGTGGAGCGGCGGATGACCCGGATGCCCTCGTTGGCGAAGACGCTCATCAATGCCCTGGATGCTTCGGGTTCCTCACCCGATGCCAGGCGAGAGCGCACCAGCATGGTGACCTTCGAGCCGAGGCGGGCGAAGAGTTGGGCCTGTTCCAGGGCGACGTACCCGCCGCCGATGACCAGCAAGGACTCGGGTACCTCGTCGAGTTCCATGGCCGTGGTCGATGTCAGGTAATCGACCGTGTCCAGACCATTGATCGGTGCGGCCCACGGGGTGGAGCCGGTCGCGACCAGATAGTGGGCGGCCGTGATCGTCTCCCTGGTCCCGTCCTGCGCGGTGACCTCCAGCGCAGGGTCCGCGGCGGTGCCGGTGAATACAGCATTGCCGTGGCGCAGCTCCCACCCGTAGTCCGCGACGAGGTCCACGTACTTATCGGAGCGCACGTTCTCCACCAAGGCGCGCTTTCCCGCGATGAGTGCTTCCATGTCCACGGGTCCCGCGGTGGCGGTGAGGCCGGGGAACCTGCCGGCGTCCTGGGCGGTGTGGCGTGCCTCGGCTGCGGCGAGCAGAGCCTTGGAGGGGATGCATCCGGTGTTCACGCAGGTCCCGCCCACGGTCCCGCGTTCGATCATGACGACCCGTTTGTCGAGGTTCGTTGCCCTGATCGCGGCAGCGAACGCGCCACCACCGGAACCGATGATCGCCAGATCGAAATGCGGTACTGCCTCGTTCATGCGAATCTCCCTACACTGCCATCGGGCACCGGTTCATTGCGTGACGGCAGAAGCTGATGGCTGGTTTTCCAGTGGTTGATCTTCAGTCTGCACCTTCCCCTACGGGGGAAGGTCAAGGGTTCTCTGAACGGACGACGGGCTGGGGGCCCTCGAGGTGGTCGAGGCCGGTCCAGGCGATGTCTTCAAGCGGCCCGTAGGCGGGCGAGGTCGTTCCGGCGCGGCAGGCGTACTCCCACTCGGCCTCGGTGGGCAATCGGTACCCGTCAGCGCTCGTGTTCCAGGTAACGGAGCGTCCGTCCCCAGCACGCGTGTAGGCCGGCTGCAGCTCTTCGGCATTGGATAGCTCGTTGCAGAGGTTGATGGTCTCGAACCATGTCAGAGGCGTGAGCGGGCGTCCGGTGCTCCGGTCATGGAGGGGGTGCACTGCCATCTCGAAGGGCTCCAGTTCCACATCCCGTGTGGTCCCGCGGCGGGCGTCGCGCAGGGTGATTTTTCCCGAAGACAGGGTGGCCATGGAGGGCTGGTTCATGGTGTCAGCGTCGCACACGGGCTGACTGGAGAACTATGACCCCTAGTCGATCAAGGTTCAAATGTCAATACCTAAGTGACTCATGGTCGCATGAAACATATTTGCGCGTTTGTGAAATCTTCGCTGCATCTCGACAGCACCATCGCCCGGAAGCGCACCCCGGCCGCCCACACCTCCGCCCCTGCAGTAGACTCCTGAACACTGTTCAACTCGTCGGGCACTCGCCATGCGCCCCGCGCCTCGGCTGAGCGCCCCCTCGCACTCGCTTCCGCACCAGGAGTCCCTCCATGAGCACTTCCGTGCCCTCGTCCCACGACGGCCACGTCCGCCCCGCGGCCACCACGACGGCGGACCGCCCCACCGACGCCGGCCGCCCCCGTCGCGGTTCCGCCGGCGGCAGCCTCGCGCGCATCGCCGTCATGACCGCGTTGATGGCCGTCCTCGGTCTGGTGCCGCCGATCGCCGTCGCCGGTGTGCCCGCCCCGATCGTGCTGCAGAACATCGCCGTGATCCTGGCCGGTGTGATCCTCGGCCCGTGGCGCGGTGCCGCCTCGATGGCGCTGTTCGCCGGCCTCGTGGCGCTCGGCCTGCCGCTGCTCAGCGGCGGCCGCGGCGGCCTGGGCGTGTTCGCCGGCCCGACGGCCGGCTTCATCCTCGGCTGGATCCCGTCCGCGCTGATCGTCGGCCTGATCTTCTGGGCCCTCACTTCCCGTGCCCGTCCCGGCCTCGGCGCCGGACGGGTCGCGCTCGGTGCGGCCGTCGCCGGGCTGATCGGCGGCGTCGTCATGGTCTACTTCTTCGGCGTGCTCGGCTTCGTCGGGATCGCCGGGATGGAGTTCGGCGCCGCCGTCCTCTCCATGGCCCCGTTCGTGCCCGGTGACCTGATCAAGCTCGTCGTGTCCGTCATCCTCATCGTCGGCCTGTGGAAGGCCTACCCCCGCGCCTTCCGATGAGCCAGGACCGTTCCGTCACCCTCACGGGCGTCCGCGTCGAGGCCGACGGCCCCGAGGGCGTCGTCGTCCTCCTCGACGGCGTGGACCTCACCCTCACGGCCCCGCGCGTGGCGGTGATCGGGGAGAACGGCTCCGGCAAGTCCACGCTGGCCCGCGCGATCGCCGGGCTGGCCGACGTCGTCGCCGGGGAGGTGACCGTGCACGGGGTGGACGCCGTCCGGGACGTGAAGGCGCTGCGCCGCACCGTCGGCTTCGTGTTCGCGAACCCGGCCGCGCAGATGGTCATGCCCACCGTCCGGGAGGACGTGGAGCTGACCGTGAAGTCGCTCAGGGACGACGCCGGTCGCCGCCTGACCAAGGACGACGTCGCCGCACGCGTGGCCGCGGCGCTCCAGGAGCACCGGCTCACCGCGCTCGCGGACCGGGCGTGCCTGTCCCTGTCCTCGGGACAGGCACAGCGGCTGGCCATGTGCTCGGTGATGACCGCCGGGCCGTCCCTGGTGATCGCCGACGAGCCGACCTCCCTGCTGGACGGCCGGCACCGGCGGATCGTGGCCGACCGGCTGCTGGCCGCCGACCCCTCGGCCCCGGACGGGTTCCAGCTGCTGCTGGTGACGCACGACCTCGAGCTGGCCCGTGCGTGCGACGAGGCGGTGTGGATCCACGGCGGCCGTGTGGAGCGGACCGGCCCGGCCGAGGACGTGGTCGAGGCGTACGAGCGCTTCCTGGACCACGCCGTGGCGGCGGAGCTGCGCTGATGCTCTCCCTGTACATCCACGGCGACTCGCCCCTGCATCACGCCCGTGCCGGCCTCAAGACGGGCCTGTTCGCGGTGTGGGTGCTGGCCCTGACCCTGCTGCCGCTGTCCCTGTGGACGGCGGGCGCCGCCGTCGTGGGCGCCGTGACCGCGTATCTCGTGGGCTTCGGGCTGCGGCGTGGGGCGGCGATGATCGCCTCCGATCTGCGCGCCCTGTGGCTGTTCTACGTGGTCCTGTTCGCGGCGCAGTGGATCTTCACCGACGCGTTCGCCGCCGGACTCATGGTGGCGCGCGTGCTCGGGCTCGTGCTCACCGCGCAGGTGTTGACGCGCACCACCCGGATCGCGGACATGACCGGGGTGGCCGAGGCGGTGCTGCGGCCGGTCGAGCGGATCCCGTGGGCGGGGCCACGCCTGGCGCGGGCGGGGTTCCGCGCCGACCGCGTGGGCCTGGCGATGGGCCTGGTGCTCTCCTCGATCGGCCACCTGCGCGCGCTGGCCGAGCAGATCCGGCATGCGCAGGCCGCCCGCGGGGTACGGATGGCGCCGTGGGCCTGGGCGCTGCCGCTGCTGGTGCTCAGCTTCAAGCACGCCGACGACGTCGGGGACGCCCTGGCCGCCCGCGGCATCGACTAGAGCCCCCGGCCCTCCCGCGTTGGGGGCGGGCCGGTTCAGAGGGGGTTGTCCAGGGGCAGACGGTCGCGGTCGTAGGTGATCTCGGTGAAGCCGTGGGGCGCGGGCTTGCCGTCCTCGCCCAGGGACACGAACACGATCTTGTCGATGGTCAGGATCATCTCGCCGGTCACGATGTTCCGCACCTTCGCCCGCATGGTCAGGGACGTGCGCCCGAACTCGGTGGCGCGCAGGCCCATCTCGATCATGTCGCCCTGCTTCGCCGAGGCCAGGAAGTTGATCTCCGAGATCAGCTTCGTCACGCACCGCGGGTTGCCCAGCTGCAGGGTCGCGTAGATGGCCGCCTCCTCGTCGACCCAGCGCAGCAGCGAGCCGCCGAAGAGGGTGTTGTTCGCGTTGAGGTCCTCCGGCTTGACCCACTTGCGGGTGCGGAAGTTGACGTCGTCGTGGGCGGCGCGGTCGGCCGAACGGGTGAAGAGCGTGGAGTCCATGGCCCCACGGTAGAGCGACGCCGACGCCGGCACGAGAGAGGGCGCCCGATGCGGAGACGTGCTCGAGCAGGCCGTAGGGTCGCCGGAGGGATCCGCAACGGAGCACACAGGAAGGACCCGGCCGATGACCATCCGCCCCCACCCCGACCCCGCCACACCCGACGCCACCTGGCGCGATGTGCCGGTGCTCGGCTTCACGGTCGCCGCCGGCATCGCCGTCCTGTTCTGCCTGGTCTGGCTGCTCCGCGACGGGCTCACCACCGACTACACGTGGGGGCTGCTGCTGTCCCCGGTGCTCATGAGTGTGCCCGGGGCGGCGGTGATGGTCCTCTGGGAGCGGCTCCTCGCCCGCGTCCCGCGGCTGGCCGCCACGCTGGTGGCCGTCGCCGCCCTCCTGGCCCTCGGGCTGGTGCTCGCCTGGTGGCTCGTCGAGGTGAACGCGCAGACGCACCTGTTCACCGGGAGCACGTTCTGGCTGCTCGCCGTCGCCCCGGTCTGCGCGGGCCTCGCCTGGCTCGCACACCGGCTGCTCCCGGCGGCCCGCCGTCCCGTGGAAGAGCCCCCCGCCGCCCTCGACGACGACGCCTGGGCCCGCCGCCTCGCCGGCGTCCTGCGGCTGCGCAAGGACCTGCCCGACGCGCGGGTGGGCGAGATCGTCCGTGACGCGCGGGCACGCGGGGCCGCGGCCGGGCGCCCGCTGGCCGAGGAGCTCGGCTCCCCGGAGTCGTACGCCGCGGGCTTCCAGAAGGACCGGGTCGCCGCGCCCCGCCGGCGGGCCTGGGCGGTCACCGCGTTCGTGGTGATCATCCTGGCCACCCGTCTCCCGGGCGTGGTGGCCGGGGAGCGGCTCAGCGCGTGGGACGTCGCGTACCCGCTGGTCGCCGTCGTCGTGCTGGTGTGGACGTGGCTCGACTACCGGGCCGCCGTGCGTCGCGCCCGCCGCTGAGGGGTCTCAGGCCCCCGCGGCGGCCAGCACCCTCGCCACGTGCCGGCGGTGCACCTGGTGGATGACCTCGATCAGTCCGCACCCGAGCGCGGCGACCACCAGCGCGGCCACGAGCAGGTCCGCCGGCGGGACCTCCATCCGGTGGTACCAGCGGGAGGCCGGCACCAGCACGACGGCGGCCAGCACCGCGTACATCGCCAGGATCAGCAGCGCCACGCGCGCGTTCAGCGGCCGGGACATCACGCTGAGCACCCACAGGCCCAGCAGGGTCAGGGTGATCATGAACGCGGCCTGCTGGCGGGCCAGGTCGACGTCGCCGGCGGTGAGGCGCACGTACGTCTGCAAGGCCACCATGGACAGCAGGATCACCGCGCCGGAGGGGATCGCGAACCGCAGCGCCCGCCCCAGGAAGCCGGGCACATAGCGGCGCGGGTTCGGCAGCAGGGCGAGGAAGAACGTGGGCGCGCCGATCATGATGAAGTCCACCGTGGAGGCCTGCCGCGGCAGCAGCGGGAACTGCCACGCGAACAGGGAGAACACCACGCCGAACAGCAGCGCGTACGTCGTCTTCGTCAGGTAGATGTGGGCGAGCCGCTCCATGTTCGCGATCACCTGGCGGCCCTCGCCGAGCACGCGCGGCAGGCGGTCGAAGCGCCCGTCCAGCAGCACCATCCGGGACACCGCCTTGGTGGCCGGGGCCGCGTTGCCCATGGCGATGCCCAGGTCCGCGGTCTTCAGGGCCAGGGCGTCGTTCACGCCGTCGCCGGTCATGGCCACCACGTGCCCGCGCGACTGCAGCGCCTGCACCATCGCCTTCTTCTGGTCCGGGCTGACGCGGCCGAACACGTCGTGCTCGGCCATCACGGCGGCGAGCTCCCCGGGATCGTCCGGCAGGGTGCGCCCGTCGTAGGCCTGGCCCGCCACCTCGAGGCCCACCTCGCGGGCCACGGCGGCCACGGTGCGCGGGCTGTCCCCGGAGATCACCACGGTCCGCACGCCCTGCGCGTGGAAGTAGTCGAGGGTCTCGGCGGCGTCCGAGCGCACGTTCTCGCGGAACGTCACGACGGCGACCGGGACGACTCCGGCGGGCAGCACGTCCCCGACCAGGGGCTCGTCCGTGCGGGCCAGCAGCAGCACGCGGCGGCCGGCGTCCGCGTCGGCGTGGACCTGGGCGCGGACGGCCTCGGCGGCCTCGGGGCCGAGGACCTGCTCGTCCACGAGGGCCTCGGGCGCGCCGAGCAGCCACGTGCCGGCCGCGGCCCCAGCCTCGGGGCCGAACGCGACCGCCGACCACCGGCGTGCGGAGGAGAACGCCACCTGGGCCGCGGGGTCCACGGCCGGGACGGCCGTGAAGGGCTCGCGCAGGGCCGCCGCGGTGGGGTTCACGTCCGGGTCTGCGCCGAACCAGGCGAGCACGGCCCGAGCCCCGTCGCCGACCTCGGCCGGGGCGCCGTCGTCGTGGGCGTCCGGGGACGCGTCCGCCGAGGCGGGCGCGGCGAGCCGGTCGAACCGGACGCCGCCCTCGGTGAGGGTGCCGGTCTTGTCCAGGCAGACGGTGTCCACGCGGGCCAAGACCTCCACGGCGGGCTGCTCCTGGATGAGGACCTCCTGCTGGGCCAGCTTGAGCGCGGCCACGGCGAACGCGATGGTCGTCATGAGCGCCAGGCCCTGCGGGATCATGCTGGTCACCGCCGCCACGGACGCGATCAGCGCGGGCTCCAGGGCGGCCTCGCGCGGCTGGGAGAGGGCGAGGGCCCAGCCGCCGACCGCCGTCATCTGGCCGTGCACGATCACCGCGATGATCGGCACCAGGGCGATCGTCAGCCAGCGGGCCACCTTCTCCAGGGCGCCGCGCAGCTCCGAGTGGATGGCGGAGTAGCGGCGGGCCTCGGCGCTGAGCCGGGCCGCGTGCGAGGCCGAGCCCACCGCCGTCGCGCGTACCAGGCCCGCGCCGGCCACGACGGCCGAGCCCGAGAGCACGGCGTCCCCGGGGGTCTTCGGCACGGGGTCGTTCTCCCCGGTGAGCAGCGCCTCGTCCATGTCCAGGCCGTCCGAGACGAGGACCTCGCCGTCCACGGGCACCTGGTCGCCGCGGCGCAGCACCACGACGTCGTCCCGCACGATCTGCGCCATCGGCAGGGGCACGCGCGCCCCGTCCCGGATGACGACGACGTCGTCCTGGTGCAGCAGCGCGATCCGGTCCAGCTTCCGCTTGGCCGAGTACTCCTGGACCACGCCGATCACCACGTTGGCCACGGCCGCCAACGAGAACAGCAGGTCCAGCCAGCGGCCCATCAGGATCACGACGACGGCGCACAGCGCGATCGCCAGGTTGAACAGCGTGAACACGTGCACGCGCAGGATCTGCCCCAGCGAGCGGGACGTGTCCCGCGACTGGACGTTGACCAGGCCCGCGGCCTCCCGCTCGGCGACCTCGGCGGCGGTGAGCCCGGTGATCCCCGCCGCGCCGGTGAACCCCAGGCCCGTCCCGCTCTCGGGGGCGGACGGGTGCGCGGACGCAGGGGAGGGGGAGGCCATGGCACAGAATCTACCCAGCCGGCGTGGGGCCGGGCATCCGACGAGGGGATGAACCCGGGTGCGACCGCAGGCGGGACCGCGGGTGGGGCGGGCTCACTCGCCGGCCTGGCCGTCGATCCCCTCGCGCAGCAGGTCGGCGTGGCCGGCGTGGCGGCCGTACTCCTCGATCATGTGGGTGAGGATCCACCGCAGCGAGACCGGGTCCCGCCCCTCCCGGATCCGGTGGGCGCGGGCCAGGGCCGCGGCGCCGTCGTCGCCGTCCGCCGCGAGCAGGTCCACCACGATCTGCCGGGACCGCTCCACCTGGCCCTGCCAGAGGGCGCGCAGGTCCGCCGCGGAGTCCTGCGCCGCGCTGTGCCAGTCCCAGTCGGGGTCCGCGTCGAAGTCCGCGCCCACCCAGGGCGTCGAGGTGGGCTCGCCGAGGGCGACGGCCTCGAACCACCAGAACTCGACGAACGCGAGGTGCTTGAGCAGGCCGCCGAGCGTCATCGCGGACGGGTGCCCCGGCAGCCGGCGGTGCAGCGCGGCCGTGTCCAGGTCCGCCGTCTTCCACTCGATCGTGGCGCGCAGGAAGTCGAGGAAGCCCAGCAGGGTGGCGGCCTCGCCCGCGGCGAAGGGCGGCTCGGGGCGGCCCTGGTCGTCGTAGAACACGGTGGTCATGGCGGCCAGGCTACGCCCCACCCGCGTTGTCGTTCGGGAAACGGCGCGTCCGGGGGCGGGGGCGCGGGCGGCCGGGGGCGGGTGAGGTGGCGGACCTGGAACGCGTGCGGTCGCTTTGAGCCTGAAAAGTGCGCCCATACCGACCGCAGGCGTTCCCGGAACGGGCGGGCCGGCGTCGTCGGCCTGGCGGACGAGGTGCATGACGCCCTCGCGGTCGGAGGCGATCCTGCTCACCGCGGCGGATCGACCACGAGTCGCACCCGCGGGCTCGCCTGCTCGGCGGCGCCCTCCTGGGTCTCGGCGATCCGGCGCCAGATGCGGTCCGCCGACGGGTCGACCATCAGGTGCCCCATCTGCCGGATGACGGTGCCGAACACGGACGTCGGCATGCTGCGCCGCGGGGCGAAGCCGGACCGGCGCAGGCGCTCGGTCTGTTCCGTGGTCAGGTCCACGAGGCGCTCCAGCAGGGACTCGGTCTCCCCGCCGGCCTCCAGCAGCGAGCGGCGCACGTAGGCCCCCACCACCGGGTGGTCGGCCAGCAGGTCCGCGAACGCCGCGTCGCGGGCCGCGGACACCACCTGTGGGGTGCCCACGAGCGGGACCTCGTCGAGGGTCGCGGCGATCAGGCGCAGCACGTCGTCGTCGACGGCGCGGGTCAGCCCCGCCTTGCTGCCGAAGTGGTGCCGCACCAGCCCGGGGGCGACGCCGGCCCGTTGCGCTATCTCGCGGACGCTGGCCATCTCGACCCCCCGCTCGGCATACAGCTCGAGGGCCGCCAGGCGCAGGCGCGCGGGGGAGGAGAGATCGTCCTGATCGAAGGGCAGGGGGGTGTTCATCGGGTCCTCGGGGCTGGGTCGGCGGATGGGATGGCCCGTGGTCGGGAGATGAGGATGCGGGGGCTCGCTGAACCCTACGGCAGGGATCGAAACGCCCCCCGCACCCTTCTTGCACGCTAGTGCAACATCGTGCTTGAGTGTGCAACATCAGCTCAGTGAGGCATGTCACAGACGACTGCCGCCCGCCTCCGCGACCACCACACCTCCCAGGGGGACCCATGCAGACCACCGACACCGTCCTCGGCACCCCGTCCACCATGGGCGACGACGAGCAGCTCACCACCACTCGCCTCCTGCGGGACGCCGCCCGGACCTTCGGGGATCAGCAGATCATCCACACCCGCGGCGGCGGCTCCCGGTGGCAGACCACCTACGCGGCCGTGTGGGAGCGGGTGCGCCGCATGGCCGCGGCCCTGCGCGCCGAGGGCGTCGGGCCGGGGGACCGGGTCGGCCTGCTGCTGTGGAACGACGTCCGCCACCTCGAGTCCTACTTCTCCGTCCCGCTGCTGGGCGCGACCATGGTGCAGCTCAATCTGCGCCTGGCGCCCACGGACCTGGCCTACGTGATCACCCACGCGCAGGTGGGGACGATCGTCGTGGACGAGACCCTCCTGGAGCTCGCCGCCGCGCTCGAACCGCACCTGCCCGGGGGCATCCGCTGGATCGTGGCCGGCGACGGCGAGCTCCCCGCCGACTGGGCCGGTCGCGGCGACGTCCTCTCCTACGAGGCCCTCCTCGACGGGCAGGAGCCGCTCGAGACAGCGGACCTGCCGAACGTGAGTGAGCGCTCCGCCTCCGGCGCCTGCTACACCACGGGCACCACCGGCCGTCCCAAGGGCGTCTTCTACTCGCACCGGGCCACCTGGCTGCACGCGCACGCCGTGGTGTCCACCCTGGGCATGACCATGGCGGACACCGCCCTGCTGCTGACCCCCATGTTCCACGCGCAGTGCTGGGGCCTGCCGTTCGCCGCCGTCGCCGTGGGCGCGCGCCTGGTGCTGCCGGGCCGGTTCAACCTCACGGACACCCCGTGGCTGACCTCCACCCTCGTGGACCATGGCGTCACCGTGGCCCCGGCAGCCCCCGCGATCCTCATGCCGATGCTCCACCACCTCCGCACCCTCGAGACGCCCCCACGGATGGACGGCGTGCGCCTGCTGTGCGGCGCGACCGAGCCCCCCGTGGCCATGATGCGCGGCTTCGACGAGCTCACCGGCGCGGAGGTCATCCACGCCTACGGGGCCACGGAGACCTCGCCCATCGTCTCCCTCAACCGCATGAAGCCGAGCCTCATGGACACCCTTTCCGAGGATGAGCGGTGGAACCTCAAGCGGTTCCAGGGCCTCGTCGTCGTCGGGGTGGACGTGAAGATCACCGACCCCCTGGGCGAGCTGCTGCCGCCCGGCGAGGAGAACGTGGGCGAGATCCGCCTGCGCGGGCCCTGGGTGACCACCTCCTACGCGGACAACGCCGAGGCCACCGAGGCCGGCTTCGACGACGAGGGCTACTGGCGCTCCGGGGACCTGGGCTACCTCTCCCCGGAGGGCTACCTCAAGGTCACCGACCGCCTGAAGGACGTGGTCAAGTCCGGTGGCGAGTGGATCTCCTCGATCGACCTGGAGAACCACATCATGACCGTCCCCGGGGTCCGCGACGCCGCCGTGATCGGCGTCCCCCACCCCCAGTGGGAGGAGCGTCCTCTGGCCCTCGTGGTGCGGGACGAGGACTCCGACGTCGACCAGGACGCCGTCCTCGCCGCACTCGCCGAGCGCTTCGCCACCTGGCAGCTGCCGGACGAGGTCCGCTTCGTGACGGAGATCGACCGGACCGGCGTCGGGAAGGTCAACAAGCGCAAGCTGCGCGCCGACTACGCCGACGCCCTCACCTCCGGCCGCTGAGCGGCCCGCCACCTCCCCAGACCCACCCCGACCCCAGGAGACCCCGTGACCCAGGACGCCTTCCTCTACGACGCCCTCCGCACGCCGCGCGGTGCCGGCAAGCCCTCCGGCTCCCTCCACGAGGTCAAGCCGATCGACCTCGTCGTCGGCCTGACCCACGCGCTGCGCGACCGCCATGAGGGGCTCGACCCCGCCGACATCGAGGACATGATCCTCGGCTGCGTCAGCCCGGTGGGCGACCAGGGCGCGGTCCTGCCCCGGGTGGCCGCCCTCAAGGCGGGCCTGCCGCAGACCGTGGCCGGCGTGCAGCTGAACCGGTTCTGCGCCTCCGGGCTCGAGGCCGTGAACCAGGCCGCCGCCCGCATCCGCTCCGGCTGGGAGTCTCTGCTCGTGGCCGGCGGCGTGGAGTCCATGTCCCGCGTGCCCATGGGCTCCGACGGCGGCGCGTGGGCCATGGACCCGGCCACCTCCCTGGCCACCGACTTCGTCCCGCAGGGCGTCTCCGCGGACCTGATCGCCACCCGTGAGGGATTCAGCCGCGCAGAGCTGGACCGCTTCGCCGCGCAGAGCCACCGCCGTGCTGCGGCGGCGTGGCAGGAGGGCCGGTTCGCCCGCTCCGTGGTCCCGGTGACGGACATGAACGGGATGACCGTGCTGGACCGGGACGAGACCATCCGCCCCGACTCGTCCGTGGAGACCCTGGCCACGCTCAAGCCCTCCTTCGAGGCGCTGGGCCGGGAGGCGGGCTTCGACGCCGTGGCGCTGGAGAAGTACAGCTCGCTGGCGGGGATCGAGCACCTGCACCACCCCGGCAACTCCTCGGGCATCGTCGACGGCGCCGCGCTGACGCTGATCGGCTCCGAGGAGGCCGGCCGGCGGGCCGGGATGAGTCCGCGGGCCCGGATCGTCTCCGCCGCCGTCGTCGGCTCCGAGCCCACCATCATGCTCACCGGCCCCACCCCGGCGTGCCGCAAGGCCCTCGAGGTGGCCGGCATGACCGCCGCGGACATCGACCTCGTGGAGATCAACGAGGCGTTCGCGGCCGTGCCGCTGCTGCTGATGAAGGAGATGGGCTGGACCGAGGAGCAGACCAACGTCAACGGCGGCGCGATCGCCATGGGCCACCCCCTGGGGGCCACCGGCGCCATGATCCTCGGCACCCTCGTGGACGAACTCGAGCGGCGCGACCTGCGGACCGGCATCGCCACGCTCTGCATCGGCGCCGGCATGGGCGTCGCCACGATCGTCGAGCGCGTCTGAGCGCCCCACCCACCCGACCGACCAGCACGGCAGGAAGAGCACCGGCATGAGTGAGCACATGATCACCTGGGACCAGGACGCCGACGGCGTCGTCACGCTGACCATGGACGACCCGCAGGCGCGGGTCAACACGATGAACGAGCGGTACCAGGACGCGATGGACGCCGTCGTGGACCGCCTGGAGGCGGAGCGGGACACGGTGACCGGCGTCGTCCTGACCAGCGCGAAGAAGACCTTCTTCGCCGGCGGCGACCTGGACTCCCTGGCCCAGGCCGGCCCCGAGGACGTGGAGTCCGTGTTCGCGCTGACGCAGCGGGTCAAGGGCCAGCTGCGCCGCCTCGAGACCCTCGGCCGCCCCGTGGTCGCCGCGATCAACGGCACGGCGCTCGGCGGCGGCCTGGAGATCGCCCTGGCCTGCCACCGGCGCATCGCCGTGGACGACCCGGGGCTGAAGGGCGGCCTCCCGGAGGTCACCCTGGGCCTGCTGCCCGGAGGCGGCGGCATCACCCGCCTGGTGCGCATGGTGGGCGTGGAGCGCGCCCTGATGGAGTGGCTGCTGCAGGGCACCGCCCGCGACGCCCGGGCCGCGATGGAGAAGGGGATCATCGACGAGGTCGTGACCGACCCCGCGGACCTGGTGCCCGCCGCCAAGCGCTGGATCCTGGAGCACCGCGACGACGCCGACGCCGCCGCGAAGCCCTGGGACGTCAAGGGCTTCAGGATCCCCGGCGGCACCCCCGCCCGAGCCTCCTTCGCCTCCCGTCTGCCCGCGTTCGCCGCCACCCTGCGCCGGCAGCTCCACGGCGCGGACCTGCCCGCCCCGAAGGCGATCCTCAGCGCCGCGGTGGAGGGCTCGCAGGTGGACTTCGACACCGCCTCGCGCATCGAGACCCGGTACTTCGTGTCCCTCGTGACGGGCCACACCTCCTCCGCCATGATCCAGGCGTTCCACTCGGACATGCAGGCGCTGCGCTCCGGCGCGGCCCTGGGCGGTCCCTCCCGCGAGCGCAGCACGATCACCACGGCGGCGGTGCTGGGCGCCGGGATGATGGGCGTGGGCATCGCCCACGCGCTCGCGCTCAACGGCGTGGACGTGATGCTCAAGGACGTCAGCCTGGAGGCCGCCGAGCGCGGCCGTGAGCGGGTGGGCGCCCTCCTCGAGGGGCGCGTGGCGAAGGGGCGCATGAGCCGCGAGGACGCCGACGCCGTCCTGGCCCGCGTGCAGCCCACCGAGGACTATCAGGACCTCGCGCACGTGGACGCGGTGATCGAGGCCGTGTTCGAGGACGTCGAGCTCAAGGACTCGGTGTTCGCCGAGGTGGAGAAGGTGGTCGGCCCGGACACCCTGCTGTGCAGCAACACCTCCACGCTGCCGATCACCCTGCTGCAGGGCCCGCGGGAGCGCTCCCAGGACTTCATCGGCCTGCACTTCTTCTCCCCGGTGGACCGGATGAAGCTCGTGGAGATCATCCGTGGTGAGCAGACCTCCCCGCGCACGGTGGAGCGCGCCTACGACCTGGTGCAGCAGATCCGCAAGCTGCCCATCCTGGTCAACGACGGGCGCGGCTTCTACACCTCCCGCGTCTACGGCACGCTCGTGCTCGAGGCCGCGGCCCTCGTGGAGGAGGGCGTGGACGCGCAGCGGATCGAGCGGGCGGCCCGCCACGCCGGCTTCCCGGCCTCCCCGCTGGCCATGATGGACGAGGTCTCCCTGACCCTGATCCAGCACATCCGCCGCGAGGAGGAGAAGGCCGTCGCCGAGGCCGGCGGTGAGCGTCCGGTGCGTCCGGGCGAGCGCGTGGTGGAGCGCATGGTGGACGAGTTCGGCCGCCCGGGCCGCGCTCAGGGCGCCGGCTTCTACGAGTACCCGGAACAGGGCCCCAAGCACCTGTGGCCAGGCCTGGCCGAGCACTTCGCCACCGGGGCGGACGTGCCCGAGCAGGACCTGCAGGACCGCCTGCTGTACCGCATGGCCATCGAGACGGCCCGCTGCTTCGACGACGGCGTCCTCACCGACGCCCCCTCGGCGAACCTCGGCGGCGTGTTCGGCATCGGCTTCCCGCCGCACACCGGTGGGCCCGTGACGTTCATGACGCACCGCGAGGGCGGACCGGCCGCGTTCGTGGCCCGCGCCGACGAGCTGGCCGACCGCTACGGCGAGCGGTTCCGTCCCGGCGGCACCCTCCGGCAGCTGGCCGAGCGAGGCGAGGGGCCGGGCCGATGAGCGCCGCACCGCTGGCCGGGGTGCGCGTGGTGACCATCGCGCTGAACCTGCCCGGGCCCGTCGCCGCGGCCCGCCTGCAGGAGCTGGGCGCCGACATCGTCACGGTGCTCCCGCCCAGCGGGGACCCCGTGGCCACCCTGGTGCCGGCCCTCTACGAGGAGCTGCACCGCGGGCAGTCGGTGCGCACCGTGGACATGAAGTCCCAGGCCGGGGCTGCCGAGATGGAGCAGATCCTGGCCGAGGCGGACGTGTTCCTCACCTCCCACCGCTCCGGGGCGCTGCGCCGGCTGGGCCTGGACGCCGACGCCGTCCGCGCCCGCCACCGGCGGATCTGCCAGGTGGACATCACCGGATACGACGGGGACCGCACGGACGTGCCAGGCCATGACATCAACTACCAGGCCGCGGCGGGCCTGCTGGCGCCGGGGGCTCCACCGCGGATCCTCGCGGCGGATCTGCACGGTGCCGAGCGGGCCGTCTCCGCCGCGCTGGCCCTGCTGTGGGCCCGCGGCGCGGACGGGGACGGCGGGCATGCCACGGTGGCGCTCGCCGATGCGGCGCACGCCCTGGCCCTGCCCAACCGGCACCGCATGACGGGCCCGCGCAGCCCCCTGGGCGGGGCCCTGCCCCACTACGGGGTGTATCCGGCGGCCGAGGGCCATGTGGCCGTCGGCGCGCTCGAGCCGCACTTCGCGGCCGCGCTTGTCGAGGGCCTCGGGCTGGACGCGGACGGGGACGTCCGCGCGCAGCTCACCGAGGCCCTCTCCCGGCACGACGCCGCCCACTGGCAGGCATGGGGGGAGGAGCGGGGCATCCCGCTCACCGCCCTGGCCAGCCCCACCGCCTGACCCCCACGACTCAGCACCCCCCTCGAACGACCTCCAGGAGCCCCTCATGACCACCACGGATTCCCGCACCCGCTCGCTGATCGACGTCGACGTCGACGTCCTCGAGTACCACCGCCTCCTGACGCCCGAGCAGCAGGAGGAGCTCACGGAGATCCGCGCCGCCCTGGCCGAGATCGTCACCCCGCACGTGGCGGAGGCCTGGAGCCGGGACGAGTTCCCGCACGAGATCGCCCGCCGCGTCGGGGAGCTGGGCTACAACCACATCAGCGGCATGACCGAGGACCCGTTGTTCCGCGGGCACCTGATGGCCGAGCTGGCCCGCGCGGACATCTCCCTCAGCGTGTACTTCGCCCTGCACAACGACCTCGTCGGGGCCACCCTGGAGGCCCTGGGCTCGGAGGAGCAGAAGCAGACGTGGCTGCCGGGCCTGTACGCGATGGAGTACACCGGCTGCTTCGCGCTGACCGAGCCGGAGCACGGCTCCGACGTCGCCGGCGGCATGGCCACCACGGCCCGCCGAGAGGGGGACGAGTGGGTGATCAACGGGGCCAAGCGGTGGATCGGCAACGGCACCATGTCCCGCATCGCGATCGTGTGGGCCCGGGACGAGGAGGACGACCAGGTCAAGGGCTTCATCGTGGAGACCGACACCCCCGGCTACGAGGCCACCAAGATCGGGCACAAGACCGCGGTGAAGATCGTCCAGAACGCGGACATCACCTTCACGGACGTGCGCATCCCGGCGGAGAACAAGCTGGAGAAGGCCAACACCTTCGCGGACACCAACGTGATCCTGCTGGGCTCCCGCAACGGCCTGGGCTGGCAGGCCGTGGGCGCGCAGCAGGGCATCCTCGACGCCGCCCGCCGCTACGCGCTGGAGCGCACTCAGTTCGGCCGGCCGATCGCCGGGCATCAGCTGGTGCAGTCCCTGCTCGTGCAGATCGCGGCCAACCTGGCGGCCACCCTGGGCATGGCGCACCGGGCGGTGCAGCTGGAGGCCACCGGCGAGGTGTCCATGACGCAGGCCTCCCTGGTGAAGCTGAAGACCTCCCAGATGTGCCGCGAGTCGGCCGCGCTGGGCCGCCAGATGATGGGCGGCAACGGCATCCTCGCCGACGTCGGGCTCGGCCGGTTCTTCTGCGACGTCGAGGCGATCTTCACGTACGAGGGCACCTACGAGGTGAACTCGCTGATCGTGGGCCGCGGCCTCACCGGTCACTCCGCCTTCCTCTGAACCCCCTCCGACGACCGCCCCACCAGATCAGGAGCCACCGTGACCACCTCCGAGACCCCCGACACCTCCGCGACCACCCACGGCCGGCCCACCGAGCGCCGGGGTCATGTGGCCGAGCTGCTCTCGGCCACCGTGGCCCGGCAGCCGGATGCCGTGGCCCTGCGGATCGGCGAGGCCCGCATGACCTACCGCGAACTGGACCAGGTCACGGCCGCGACGGCCGGCTGGCTGCGCCACCGCGGGGTGGGCCCGGGGGACCGGGTGGCCGTGCTGCTGCCCAACGTCCCGGCCTTCGTGGCGGTCTACGAGGCGCTCATGCGCCTGGGTGCGGTGATGGTGCCGCTCAACCCGCTGTTCACGGCCCGTGAGCTGGAGTACTTCCTCGAGGACTCCGGGGCGCGCGTGCTCTGGGCCATGCCCGGGCTGCCGGCCGTGGACGAGGTGGCCGGGAACGTCGACGTCGAGGTGGTCACCCTGGACCTCGAAGCGGTCGGGCGGGAGTGCGCCGCCGAGGGCATCGCCCCGGTCACGGAGATCACCCCGCGCGACCCCGACGACGACGCCGTCCTGCTCTACACCTCGGGCACCACGGGGCGGCCCAAGGGTGCCCGGCTGACGCACACGAACCTGCGTTCCAACGCCATGGCGACGGCGACCGGCCTGGGCCGGCTCGGCCCGGACGACGTCGTGTTCGCGGCGCTGCCGATGTTCCACGTGTTCGGGCTCTCGGTGGTGCTCAACGGGGCGGTGTTCGCCGGGTCCACCCTGTCCCTGATGCCGCGGTTCGTGCCGGAGGCCGCCTACGACCAGCTGCAGGACCACGGCATCACGTTCCTGCCCGGCGTGCCCACCATGCACGGGGCGTTCCTCTCCGTGGCCCGGACCCGTCGTGAGGCCGGGGCCGAGCCGGCGGACTTCTCGAGGCTGCGCATGCCCCTCTCCGGCGGTGCGAGCCTGCCGGTGGAGACGCTGCGCGCGGCGGAGAAGCTGTTCGGCGTGCCCGTGTTGGAGGGCTACGGACTGTCCGAGAACGCGGGCGCGTGCTTCTTCAACCCCGTGGACGCGCCGACCCGCCCGGGCACCGTGGGCCGGCCGGTGGACGGCTTCGAGTTCCGGATCGTCGCGATGGACGGCACCGAGGTGCCCGAGGAGGACCTCGAGACCTCCGGTGAGCTGCGCATCCGGGGCGAGGGCATCATGGCCGGCTACTGGGGCCGCCCGGAGGACACGGAGGCGGCGTTCGACGAGGACGGCTGGTTCCGCACCGGGGACATCGCCCGCCGGGACGAGGCCGGGTACGTGATGATCGTGGACCGGCTCAAGGACGTGATCATCCGCGGCGGCATGAACGTGTACCCGCGCGAGGTGGAGGAGGTCCTCTACGAGCACCCGGACGTGGTCGAGGCCGCCGTGGTGGGTGTGCCGGACGAGCGGCTGGGCGAGGAGATCGCGGCCTTCGTCTCCCTGGCCCCGGGCAGCGCCGTCACGGGGGAGCAGCTCCAGGCGTTCGCGGCCGAACGGCTGGCCCGCTACAAGCAGCCGCGGGAGGTGACCGTCCTGGACGGGCTGCCGAAGAACGCCACGGGCAAGATCCTGCGCCGCGAGCTGCGTCAGGGGTGAGGGGCGCCGGGCGGTCCGGGCGCAGGTCGTCTGGTCTGAGCGAGAGGAACGACAGACAGGTGGCCTCTCGCTACGCTCCCGCGGACCCGCAGATCCGGGCGGTGATCGCCACGGTGGGCGGGGAGGACCAGATCACCGTGATCGGTCCCCTGGACGCGGACGCCGTGCGCGCGGACCCCAAGCCGTTCCTCGGCTACAGCGACAACACCAACCTGCACCAGTGGCTGTGGGCGAACGGCGTGGCGAGCTTCTACGGCGGGTCCACCCAGGTGCACCTGGGGCCGGGACCGGCTGTGGATGAGGTGCACGCCGCGTCCCTGCGAGCCGCCCTGCTGACGGGAGGGCGGCTGGAGATCACGGAGCCGGGGGAGTCGGAGGACCACGGCGTCGACTGGCTGGACCCACGGGCGCTCACCGAGTTCGGGACGCGCGAGCCGGTGCCGTGCCCGCACGACGACGGCGCGCGCGGCGTCGGCGAGGGCGCCTCACCGTGGCGCTGGGCCGGGCCGCGGCGCGCGGTGACCGGCCGGACGTGGGGCGGCTGCCTTGAGGTGCTGCCGTGGGTGATGGCGGCCGGCCGCGGGCCTGCGGACACGGCGGTGCTCGAGGGTGGTGTGCTGCTTATCGAGACCAGCGAGGAGCTGCCGAGCGCCGGCGAGGTGCGGCGGCTGCTGCGGATCCTGGGGGAGCGCGGCGTGCTCGGCGCCGTGGACGCCGTGCTGGCAGCCCGGCCGCCGGCGAGCTCCTTCGAGGCGCCGCGGGGTGCGGAGGAGCGGGCACGGCTGCGCGCGGAGCAGGCCGATGTGGTGGTGGAAGAGGTCGGGCGCTACAACCCGGACGCGGTGGTGTGCGTGGGCGTCCCGTTCGGCCACACGCGGCCGCAGTGGGTGCTGCCGCATGGCGGCGTGATGACCGTGGACGGTGCGGAGCGGCGGGTGTGGGCGGAGTACTAGTTGTTGTGGGTCATGAGGTTCTTGCCACGAGGCGCCGGCTGAGATGAGACGAGTGGGCCTCTCCCGCAGGATGGAAGTTCCTACACCACCGACCTGCCCGAGAAGACCCACTCATGACTCACGCTAACGCACCCCTGACCCCCACTGGCCGTCTCAGGATGGTCCACCGCCACCTGCACGACGGGATCCCGCAGGCGCACGTGGCCG
>NZ_JALJRH010000023.1:0-22544 GCF_024519775.1 Micrococcus sp. Mcc28
TCATGATTCTTACCGTTCCTCTCGGTACGGCTTACACAGACCATCTGACACGCCCGGGCCCACTCGTCTCATCTCAGCCCGGTACGGATGTCAAGAACCTCATGACCCACAACACCTAGCGTGGGCCCATGACGGATTCTCCCCTGCACCTCGACCACCCCGACGCCCCCCGCATCATCGTGCTCGGCGCGACGGGCTACGCCGGATCCCTCGTCGTGGACGCCCTCGTGGCCCAGGGCGCACGGCCCGTGCTGGCGGGCCGAAACCGGGACTCGCTCCAGCACGCGGCGAGGCGGCACGACGGGCTGGAGGTCGCCGTCGCCGACGCCGGGGACCCCGCCTCGCTGAGGGCCCTGGTCACGGAGGGCGATGTGCTGGTCTCCACGGTCGGCCCCTTCGAACGCTACGGCCGGCCCGTCGCCCGCGCCGCCGCGGAGAGGGGCGCGCACTACGTGGACTCGACCGGTGAGATCGGCTTCGTGAAGGACCTCAAGGCGGACCTGGACGCCACCGCCCGACGCACGGGCGCCACCCTGCTGCCCGCCCTCGGCTTCGACTACGCGCCGGGCATGCTCGCGGGCGGGCTCGCGCTGGCGCAGGCCGGTGGACGCGCACGGTCCCTGCAGATCGGCTACTTCGCCGACGGCGAGCTGGACCCGCGCGTCGACCTCAGCCACGGGACGCGCCAGACGATGGTGGACGCCCTCACCGAGCGGACGATCACGTGGCGCGGCGGGCGGCTGGCGACGACGGGCCCGGCCAGCCGGTCGGCCGTCTTCCGGGTCGACGGGCAGGATCGCCGCGGCGTGCTGTTCGGCGGCACGGAGTCCCTGTTCCTGCCGCGGATGCAGCCCGGCCTGGATGAGGTCGAGGTCTTCAACGGCTGGTTCCCGGCCCGGCCCACGCAGATCGGCGCCGCCGCCCTCGGCGCGGTGGGGTGGCTCCCCGGCGTCGCCCGCGGCGTGCAGGCCCTGCTGCGGCCCTTGGCCGGGGACCCGGGTGGCCCCGACGCCGCAGACCGGGCCCGCACGGGCTCCCGAGTCGGGGCGATCGCGCGGGACGCGGCCGGCCGCGTCGTGGCGGACGTGCACCTGCGCGGCCCCAACGCCTACACGTTGACCGGGGACCTCATGGCCTGGGGCGCCCGTCAGCTCGCCGCAGGCCGGGCCCGCGAGGCCGGCGTCGTCAGCCCGATCCAGGCGTTCGGCCTCGACGACTTCGAGACGGCCTGCGCCGCGGTCGGCCTGGTGCGGGCATGATCCCGACGACTGACCCCGCCCGTGGCCCTCAGCGGGGGCGACGCCGCGGGCGGCTGATCCAGGCCAGATAGGCGCTGCCGCCGGTCAGGGCGGCGCCGCCGGCGGCCACCACCGGCCCGGCGAAGCGGCCGAGCCGGTCCTTGTACGCCACGAGCACGTTCGTGCCGCCGGTGATCATCGCGGCCACCACCATGGCGGCCACCACCCGGTCGCCCGTCCGCTCGAGGCGCGTCACGAGCGGCTCGAGCTCGCTCGCGCGGACGGTGACGTCGATCCCGCCGTCGTCGATGCGTTCCATCACCTTGCGGGCGTACTCCGGCAGGTCGATGCCGAGCTCGGCCGCCGCGATCGTGGCCCGGCCGATCCGGCCCGCCACCCGCCGGGGGTCGAGGTGCTCCCCCACAAGGCGCAGGGCGAACGGGTCGAGCACGCGGGTGTAGTCGAAGCCGGGGTGCAGGCGGCGGCCGATGCCGTCCACGATGATCAGCATCCGCAGCAGCTGCACGAGCTCGGGCGGCAGGGACAGCCGGTGGCGCCGCACCAGGGCGAAGATCTCCGAGATCAGCTGCGCCACGCGGATGTCCTCGAGCTCGCGCCCCTCGAGGCGGCCGACGATCCGGGCCACCTCCAGCCGGAGCCGACGGCGGTCCACCGGGCCGCGCGGCGGGGCGATGTCCAGCAGGGCCCGCACCAGCCCGTCGGTGTCCTGCCGGGCCAGCGCCATGGCCAGGCCCGCGAACCGGCGTCGAAGGGACGGGGAGATCCGGCCCACGGAGCCGAAGTCGATGAACCCGACGGTCCCGTCCGGCTCGATGAACAGGTTGCCCGGGTGCGGGTCCGCATGGAACACGCCGTGCTCGAACACCATGGCCAGCAGCACGTCGGCGGCCCGGTACGCCAGCTCCTCCCGGTCGATGCCGGCGGCGTCGAGTCCGGCCAGGTCGTCCACGCGCAGCCCGGAGAGCTCCTGCATGGTCAGCACGCGCGAGGTGGTCAGGTCCCACTCGATCCACGGGAACCGCACGCCCGGGGTGTCCCGGAAGCCGGCGGCGATCTCCTCGCAGGCCCGCGCCTCCACCACGTAGTCGAGCTCGGCGCGCAGCGAGCGGTCGAACTCGTCCACCATGGCCGGCACGTCCAGGTCGGCGAAGGTCCGTGAGGCCCGCGACCACGTGGCCGCCAGCGTCCGCAGGATCTCCAGGTCCGCCTGGACCTGCTCCACCACACCGGGCTTGCGGACCTTCACGACGACGGCGCGCCTGTCATGCAGGCGCGCGCGGTGGGCCTGACCGATGGAGGCGGTGGCCAGGGGCGCCCGGTCGAACCAGGCGAACAGGGTGTCGACGTCGGCGCCGAGGTCCTCCTCGACCGTCCGGGCGACGGCCTCGAAGGGCACCGCCGACGTGCTGTCCGTGAGGCGGGCGAACGCCGCGCAGTAGGCCTCGGGGAACACGTCCGGGCGCGCCGAGATCAGCTGCCCGAGCTTCACGAAGGTGACGCCCAGCTCCTCGAACGTGCGCACGAACAGCTCGGGGCGGGCCTCGGCGTCGATGCCCAGGTGCGGCTCCCCCTCCTCGAGGGGCAGCCACCGGGAGAGCCCGGCCTGCACGGCCGTGGCCATGAGGCCGTTGCGGGCCATGACGTGGGCGATCTCGCGGTAGCGCTGCAGGTGGAGGGCCATGACGCCCACGCTACCGACCGCGCGGAGGGACGGGCCCCGCCGCTCAGTCCGCGTACCGGAGCATGCCCGGCCGGACCCGCGCGTCGGCCCCGATCCGCATCCCGTCCGCGAGCGCGCCCGCCGCCCGCAGCTCCCGCAGCCGCGCCAGCACCCGGTCCCGCACGTCCCACGGGCTGAGCGTGTTGACGTTGATCTTGGTGGCGCCCTCGAAGCCGGCGAGTGTGGAGACGCGCCACTTGAGCATCACGCGCCAGGGCATCGGGGACGCGACGCCGGGCGGGCGGGTGTGCCATTCCTCGTTGGAGGGGACATCGGGCCCGGTGGCCGCGTGGGCGGCGTGCAGCAGGTCGGACACGGCGCGCAGCTCGGCCGCGGACTGCCGCCACGGCTGCCCCACCGGGCTCGTGGAGTAGACCTCGACCGTCGGGTACCGGTGGCCGAAGCCGGCGAACATCACGGCGTGCTCGTTGGCGGCGATCACGAGGTCGTGCGCCACGGCCACGTCCAGCGCGGCGTGGTTGAACACCTGCGGGTCCTCGCGCAGCCGGCCCAGGGCGGCGGCGTTCTGCGCGCCGACCTCGTCGATGGCCACGAGCTGCTTGTGCAGGTGGTCGAAGGAGGCGCCGGCGGGCTTGAGCCAGTTCTGGAACACGGAGACGTACTGCACGGCGAGCGTGGTCGCGTAGAGGTCCCGCATCGCGTCGGCGGTCAGGGCCAGGAACGCGTGGTGCTCGTCCGGGGTGAGGGTGCCCGAGGAGGCCAGCTGGTGGTCGTCCACGGCCCCGTCGACGAAGTGCCGCCGAGCGATCACGACGTCGTGCGTGCCGCCGAAAAATGCGGCCGACGCCCCGATCAGCTCCGCCTCGGACATCGCCGCCGCCTCCTCGGCGGAGCGGCCGGAGGCGCGCAGCTTCGCGGCGACGACGGCGCGCACGTGGGCGCGGCCGGCCTCGGTGGCCAGGTATTCGTCACGGCGGCGGCGCGCGTCCGGGGGAAGTTCATAGCCGTGGTTGAGACGCCAGTAGTCGTAGCTGAGGATCTCGAAGAGGTTGGGGACCCGGCGGAAGGCCGGGGTCGTCTCCTCGAGCCGCTCCGCGGCCGGGTGCCGCAGGATCTGCCAGGCCGGGGCGCCGTCGTCGGCCCTCATGGAGACGATGCGTGACTTCTCCGGCGGCGTCTCCAGCATCCGGTGCTCGCAGAAGGCGCAGTGCCGGCCGTGCTGGGCGGGGTCGAGCGGCTGCGGGGCGGGGCGGACGAGGCCGAGCGGGCGGTGGCCGCGGCCGGGCACGGTCCAGACCTCGGTACCGGTGAAGGGGTTGCGCTGCTTGACGGTGCCGTCCGGCAGTCGGGTGAGGGGCTCGCTCACAGACGGGTGCACGAGGCCAGGATACGAGGCGGTGCCGGCCCGGGCAGGCCGGCGCCGACGCGCCCGCCGGTCAGAACTCGAGCAGCACCTTGCCCTTGGCATGGTGGGATTCGAGACGCTCGAACGCCTGCTCCCAGTCGGCCAGGGGGTAGCGGCTGTCCACGGTCACGGCCAGCTCGCCGGCGTCCACGAGCCGAACGAGCTCGGCCAGGCCCGCCCCGTCCGGATGCATGAGGAAGAACTCGTAGGTCACCCCGGCCTTCTTCGCGGCCCGGCGCACCTTCGCACTGGCCACCCGGGAGACGACGGCGGCCAGCGGCCGACGCGACGGGCGCGCGGTCTCACGAAGGCTGCCGGGGCTCGGCGGGCCCGCGATGGTCACCAGCCGGCCGCCGGGCTCGATCGAGCCGAGCAGCTCGGCCATCTGATCACCGCCGATGAGGTCGAACACCTTGTCGAAGCGTTCGCCCCCCTCTGCGACGGTGCGGGCGCGATAGTCGATCACCGCGTCGGCGCCGGCCTCGCGGACGTACGGCTCACCCGCCGCGGAGGCGGTCACGGTCACGTGCGCGCCGCGCAGGTGTGCCAAGCGCGTGGCGATCAGCCCGACGCCGCCGGCGGCCCCGGTGATCAGCAACCGCTCCCCGGGCTGCAGGTCCAGGTGCTCCGGGCCGAGTGCCTGCTGGGCGGTCAGGCCGGCGAGCGGCAGGCCGGCCGCGTCCGTCAGGGGCATGCGGGCGGGCGCGGCGGCCACCCAGTCCGCGCGCACCGCGGCCAGCTCGGCGAACGCCCCGTGGCCGGAGGGGTCCACGCGGGTGATCACCGCGTCACCCGGGGCGAACGCGGTCACCCCGGCGCCCACGGTCTCGACGATGCCGCTGAGCTCGTTGCCGGCGACCGTGGGGAAGTCGTCGGGGGCGATGGCCTTGAAGTCGCCTTCGCGATGCATCGCGTCGACGGGGTTGAGGCCGACCGCGCGGGTGCGGATCAGCACCTCACCGGCGCCGACCGTGGGGGCGGGGACGTCGGTGAGGGCCATGGCCTCACGGCCGCCGTAGGACTGGAGGACGAGTGCTCGCATGACGCCGAGCCTAGGCGCGCCGCCCCGGAGTGCCGAGCCCTGTTCGCCGTCGTCGATCACGCAGGGCGGGCCCCGTGACCTCCGGCGTGATCATCCCCACGGCCACCCGTGATGCGGGTACGCTGATCGCTGTTCCACGTCACAGCGCTCTCGCTCGACTCGTCTCACCCGCACGGAGGCCTCACCCATGTCGTCCCGCATCCACCACCCCGGCCTCCGGTCGAAGGTGATGTCCGCCGCGGAGGCGGCGGCGTTCATCCAGCACGGCACCACCGTGGGCATGAGCGGGTTCACGGGGTCCGGCTACCCGAAGGCCGTGCCGATGGCGCTGGCCGAGCGGGCGAAGGCGCTGCACGCGCGCGGCGAGGAGTTCCGCATCAACCTCCACACGGGGGCGTCCACCTCCGCGGAGATGGACGGCGCGCTGGCCGAGGCGGACGCCGTCGCGCTGCGCACCCCGTTCCAGTCGGACCCGACGATGCGCGCCAAGATCAACGCTGGCGCGATCGAGTACATCGACACGCACCTGTCCCACCTGGCGCAGGCCGTGTGGAACGGCTTCTACGGGCCCATGACCACGGCGGTGATCGAGGTGTCCGGGATCCGCGAGGACGGCCGTCTCGTCCCCAGCTCCTCCGTGGGCAACAACAAGTCCTGGATCGACCTGGCGGATCAGGTGATCCTCGAGGTCAACTCGTGGCAGAGCGAGGACCTCGAGGGTCTGCATGACGTCTACTACGGCACCGCGCTGCCCCCGCACCGCTCGCCGATCATGCTCACCCACCCCGCAGACCGCATCGGTGAGACGTACCTGCGGTGCGATCCGGCCAAGGTGGTGGCCGTCGTCGAGACCCACGCCCCGGACCGCAACTCCCCGTTCAAGCCCGCCGACGCGGACTCGATCGCGATCGCCCAGCACCTCGTGGAGTTCTTCGAGCACGAGGTGGCCCAGGGCCGGTACGACGAGCGGCTGCTGCCGCTGCAGTCGGGCGTGGGCAACATCGCGAACGCGGTGATGTCCGAGCTCGTGAAGTCCCGGTTCACGGGCCTGTCCGCGTTCACCGAGGTGGTGCAGGACGGCATGCTCGACGCCCTGGACTCCGGCACCCTGGCGACCGCGTCCGCGACCGCGTTCTCCCTGTCCACCGAGGCCGCCGAACGGTTCAACGACAACGCCGCGAAGTATCGGGACAAGCTGATCCTGCGCACCCAGGAGATCTCCAACCACCCCGAGCTCGTGCGCCGCCTCGGCATCCTCGCCATGAACGGCATGCTCGAGGCCGACCTGTACGGCAACGTGAACTCCACGCACCTGATGGGCACGAAGATGATGAACGGTCTCGGCGGCTCCGGCGACTTCGCCCGCAACGCGTTCACCTCGTTCTTCCTCACCCCCTCCACGGCCAAGGGCGGGGACATCTCCTGCATCGTGCCGATGGTCTCGCACGTGGACCACACCGAGCACGACGTGCACGTGGTGGTCACCGAGCAGGGGCTGGCCGACCTGCGCGGCCTCTCCCCCAAGCAGCGCGCCCGCACGATCATCGACACGTGCGCGCACCCGGACTACAGGGAGCAGCTGCGGGACTACTTCGACCGCGCGATGCGCGAGTCGGACGGCCTGCACACCCCGCACCTGTTGGGCGAGGCCCTGTCCTGGCACCAGCGCTTCCTCGAGACCGGGACGATGCGTCACGGCTGACGGCCCGCCGGGCCGGACACCTGCGGAACGGGCCGCGCCTCGCGGCGGGGTGAGGTCACGCCGGCTCCGGGCACGTGCCCGGAGCCGGCCCAGGACCGCAGGACCGGCGACGGCGTCAGCGGCGCCCGCCCTGCTCCCGCTCGGGGATTCCCGCGGCCCACAAAGCGGCCGCGATGAGGGCGGGCTGGCCGAACAGCCGCGCCAGGCGGCGGCCATCGGTGTCCAGCCCGAAGCCGTCCTTGCGCTCGGCGTACTGCCCGATGTTCCCGGGGTAGATCGCGGTGTAGAAGGCCGCCAGGGCGGTGCCGGTCAGGCGGCGCTGCCCGGGGAGCGCCAGCAGAGCGGCCCCGAGGCCGATCTCGGCCACGCCGGATCCGAGCACCACGAGGTCCGCCGGGAGCGGGACCCACGAGGGCACCTGGGCACGGAACTCACGGCGTGCCACGGTGAGGTGGGACAGCCCCGCGGCGGTCATGAACCCGCCGAGGCCGAGGCGGGCGGCGGTCTGGGAGAGGGGGGCGGGCTGCCGGTGCTTCGTCATCACGCCTCCCCGAGCTCGAGGACGACGTCGATGTTGCCCCGGGTGGCGTTCGAATAGGGGCACACCTGATGCGCCTGCTCCATGAGGGCGCGGGCCTGATCCGCGGGGACATTGGGGAGCACGACCTCGAGGGTGACCTCCAGGCCGAAGCCCTCACCCTGGCGGCCGATGCCCACGCGCGCGCCGACGGAGGAGTCGGTGATGTCGGCACGGGAGGCCCGGGCGACCATCTGCAGGGCCGAGTGGAAGCACGCGGCGTAGCCGGCGGCGAACAGCTGCTCGGGGTTGGTGCCCTGGCCGGAGCCGCCCATCTCGGTGGGCACCGCGAGGTCGAGGTCGACCCGCCCGTCGGTGGTGCGGACATGGCCGTCGCGGCCGGCGCCGGTGCTGAGCGCCTCGGCGGTGTAGATGGTCTCCATGAGAGGTCCTTTCATCCGCCCGCCCCGTGCGGGACGAGTCGGCTCCAGCCTGCCACCCGGTTAGGTCGCGCGCAACCAAGTCGCTCCCCAGCGACCACTAGAATCGCTCCCATGGATGCCGCGCCGACCCCCAGCCTCGCCCTCGAGGACCAGCTCTGCTTCGCCCTGCACCGGGCGGCGCGCGCCGTCACGCGCGGCTACGGCCCCCTGCTCTCCCGCCTCGGCCTCACCTACCCGCAGTACCTCGTGATGCTCACCCTGTGGCAGGTGGAGAGTGACGCCTCGGCTGAGACGGAGGCGTCGACGTCGGACGCCGCCGGCGCGCTGGGGGTCGGCGCGCTGCGGGACCGGCTCGGCATGGACAACGGGACGATCACACCCCTGGTGCGGCGCCTGGCCGGCATGGGGCTCGTCACGCGGCAGCGCGACGTCCACGACGAGCGACGCGTGCTGGTCCGGCTGACGGACGAGGGACGAGCGCTGCGGGCGTCCGCCCGGACGGTCCCGGTGGACGCCCTCACCCGGATCCCCCTCGACACCACCGAGCGCCAGGTCCTCATGGACCTGCTGAACCGGATCACCGAGGCCGCCGGGCCGCGCTGAAACGGCGGGAGCGGCCCGCGCGGAGCGCGGGTCAGCGCGCCCGGTCCAGGATCGCCCGGGCGACGGCGTCCGCCTCGCGCTCGGGCAGCCAGTGGTCCGCGTCGAGCGCCACGAACCGGTACTCCCCCGCCACCTGCCCCGCCGTGAGCTCGGCGGCCCGCGGCCCCAGGGCCGCGTCCCGGGTGCCCCACACATACGTGGTGGGGACCGACACGGGCGCGCTGCTCGTGGTGGTCACCAGATCCGGGTTCGCCCGATACCAGTTCACCGGGCCGCGCAGGCTCTGCGGGGTGGAGAACCGGCGGGCGTAGTGCTCCGCCCCGGGGACCTGCCCCCGTTGCAGCAGGGAGCCCAGCCGTCGGGCGAGGATTCGTTCGGGGAGGGCCGGCGCCTGGAAGGCGGCGATGTACCAGCTGCGGCGCAGCTGGTCCGGGCCGCGCAGGGCGCGGGCCAGGGCGGCCGGGTGCGGCGTGGACAGGACCGTCAGGGACGCGACGCGCTCGGGGTGGGCGGTGGCCAGCGCCCAGGCGACGGCGCCACCCCAGTCATGGCCGACGACGTGGACGCGCCGCGCCCCCGCCGCGTCCGCCAGCGCGACGGCGTCCCCCACGAGCGCCGGGAGGCGATAGGCCGCCGTCGCCCGCGGAGCGGCCCCCGGGGAGTAGCCGCGCTGATCCGGGGCGAGCGTGCGCAGCCCCGCGGCGTGCAGCAGCGGTTCGACATGCCTCCAGGACGTGGCGTCCTGCGGGAAGCCGTGCAGCAGCAGGACCACCTCCCCCTCGGCCGGCCCGCCGTCGCGGACGTCGAAGGTCAGGCCCTGATGCCGGAAGGTGTCCATGCCGCCCCCGAGTGCGCCGTCGCCCGTCACAGCCGGACGAGCATCTTCCCCGTGTTGGCACCCTCGAGCAGGTCGATGAACGCCTGGGGTGCGTTCTCCAGCCCCTCCCGGACGGTCTCGTCCCACTGGATCTTCCCGGCGGCGACCCACGGGCCCACGCGCTCCAGGAACTCGGGGCGGACCTGCGCTGCGTACTTCTGCAGGACGAAGCCGCGCAGGGTCAGGCACTTGCCGATCGCCAGGGCGAGGTTGCGCGGGGCGGCCGGCGGCTCCGTCGAGTTGTACTGGGCGATCGCGCCGCACATCGCCACGCGGCCGTCGACCCGCATCGCGGCGATGGCGGCCTCGAGGTGGTCGCCGCCCACGTTGTCGAAGTAGACGTCGATGCCCTCCGGCGCCGCCTCGGCCAGCAGATCGGTGGGCGAGCCGTCGTGGTAGTCGAACGCGGCGTCGAAGCCCAGCTCCTTCACCCGCGCCACCTTCTCGGGCGTGCCCGCCGAGCCGACCACGCGCGAGGCGCCCAGCAGGCGGGCGATCTGGCCGGCGACCGAGCCGACGGCCCCCGCGGCGCCCGAGATGAAGACGGCGTCGCCCTCCTGCATCTCGGCCACGTGCACGAGGCCGGTGTAGGCGGTCAGACCCGTCATGCCCAGCACGCCCAGGTAGGTGCTGTCCGAGAACTGGGAGGTGTCCACGACCTGGACGGTGTCGCCGTCGAGGACGGCGTGCTCGCGCCAGCCGCGGCCGTGGAGCACGGACGTGCCCTCCGGCACGTCCGCGTGGCGCGAGGCGATCACGGTGCCCACCGCGCCGCCGTCGAGGGGGGCGTCGAGTTGGAACGGAGGCACGTAGGACTCGACGTCGTTCATGCGGCCGCGCATGTACGGGTCCACGGACATCACGGTGTTGCGCACGAGGACCTGGCCCTCGGCGAGCTCGGGGAGCTCGACCTCCGTGAGGCGGAAGTTCTCCGGCGTCGGGGCGCCGTGGGGGCGGGAGGCGAGGTGGATCTCGCGCGTGCGGGTGGGGGTGCTCATGGTGGTCTCCTCGGGGTCGGGGCGGCGGGCTCGGTGGAGGGTCAGCGCGCGAGCAGGTCCAGGAGGCGGCGGGCGGCGTCGGCGGAGGAGGCCGGGTTCTGGCCGGTCACCAGGGTGCCGTCCGTGACCACGAAGCTCTCCCCGTCCGGGCCCTTGCGGTAGTCCGCGCCGGCGGCGATCAGCGAGTCCTCGACGAGGAACGGGACGACGTCCGTCAGCTGGGCGGCCTCCTCCTCGCCGTTGGTGAACCCGGTGACCTGACGGCCGCGCACGAACGGGGTGCCGTCGGCGGCGGTGATCGGGTGCAGGATCCCGGGCGCGTGGCAGACGAGGCCGAGCGGGCGCCCGGCCGCGTCGCTGTCGAGGATGATCCGCGTGGAGTCGGCGTCGGACACCAGGTCCCACAGCGGGCCGTGACCGCCCGGGTAGAAGACGGCGTCGAACCCGTCCACGTCCACCTGCGCCAGGGGCGTGGTGTGGGCCAGGGCGGCCTTGGCCTCCTCGTCCTGGTCGAACCGGCGGGTGGCCTCGGTCTGCATCTCCGGCTTCGAGCTCGTCGGGTCGATGGGCGGCTGGCCGCCGCGGGGCGAGGCGAGGGTGACCTCGTGGCCGGCGTCCGTGAAGACATAGTAGGGCGAGGCGAACTCCTCGAGCCAGAACCCGGTCTTGCGGCCGGTGTCGCCCAGCTGGTCGTGCGAGGTGAGGATCATCAGGATGCGGGACATGTCTGGGGCCCTTTCGTCGGTGGGGACTGAACTCTCATGGTCGTACACAACCGAATCTCGGGCAAGGGTGACGGTGCCCGGGTCGTCAGCGCTCCGTCACCCGCCCGTCCTGGACCTGCCAGCGACGGTCGGTGCGGACGGTGTCCAGCATGCGGCGGTCGTGGGTGACGAGCAGCAGGGCGCCCTCATAGGTCTCCAGGGCCTGTTCGAGCTGCTCGATGGCCTCCAGGTCCAGGTGGTTGGTGGGCTCGTCGAGCACCAGGACGTTCACCCCGCGGGCCTGGAGCAGGGCCAGGGATGCCCGGGTGCGCTCGCCGGGCGAGAGCTCGTCCACGGGGCGGTTCACGTGGTCGGCCTTGAGGCCGAACTTGGCCAGCAGGGTGCGCACCTCCCCGGAGGCCATCTCGGGCACGAGCGCCTCGACGGCCGCGGCGAGCGGGACGGTCCCGGCCAGCAGCGAGCGCGCCTGGTCGATCTCCCCGATCTGCACGCTGGACCCCAGGGCGGCCGTGCCCTCGTCCGGGGCCTGGCGGCCCAGCAGCGCGCGCAGCAGGGTGGACTTGCCGGCCCCGTTGGGCCCGGTGATGCCGATCCGCTCCCCCGCGTTCACCTGGAGGGACACCGGGCCGAGCGTGAAGCCTCCCTGCCGGAAGACGGCGTCGTTGAGGGTGGCGACCACCGAGCTGGAGCGCGGCGCCGCACCGATGGTGAACTCCAGCCTCCACTCCTTGCGCGGCTCCTCCACCTCCTCCAGGCGCGCGATGCGGCTCTCCATCTGCCGGACCTTCTGGGCCTGCTTCTCGCTCGACTCACTGTTGGCCCTGCGGCGCAGCTTGTCGTTGTCCGGGGACTTCTTCATCGCGTTGCGCACGCCCTGGCTGGACCACTCCCGCTGGATGCGGGCGCGGGAGACGAGGTCCTGCTTCTGCTCGGCGAACTCCTCGTACTTCTCCCGGGCCTGGCGGCGCAGGGTGGCCCGCTCCTCGAGGTAGGCCTCGTAGCCGCCGCCGTAGACGCGGTTGGTGCGCTGGGCGAGGTCGAGCTCCAGGACGCGGGTGACGCAGCGGGCCAGGAACTCGCGGTCGTGGCTCACCAGCACGACGCCGCCGCGCAGCTCCTGCACGAAGGCCTCCAGGCGGGTCAGACCGTCGAGGTCCAGGTCGTTGGTGGGCTCGTCCAGGAGCACGACGTCGAAGCGGGAGAGCAACAGCGCGGCGAGGCCGACGCGGGCGGCCTGCCCACCGGAGAGGGAGGTCATGAGGACCTGTTCCGGGGAGGCGGAGAGGTCGAGGCCGAGGTCGGCCAGGACGGCGGGGATGCGCTCCTCCAGGTCCGCGGCGCCGGAGGCCAGCCAGCGGGTGAGGGCGGTGTTGTAGCGGTCTGCGGCGGCGTCCGTGACGTCCGGGTCCGCCAGGCCCGAAGCGGAGGCGTCCATCTCTCGAGTGGCCTCGGCGCAGCCGGTGCGGCGGGCGATGTACCCGGCGACCGTCTCCCCCGGCACCCGCTCGCGCTCCTGCGGCAGCCAGCCCACGAACGCGTCGGCCGGGGCCAGGCTGACCGTGCCGGCCTGCGGCGCGAGGTCCCCGCCGAGGATGCGCAGCAGGGTGGACTTGCCCGCGCCGTTGGCCCCCACGACGCCGACGACGTCCCCGGGCGCGACCGTGAGGTCCAGATCCTCGAAGAGCGTGCGGTGGCCGTGGCCGCCGGCGAGGCCGGAGGCGACAAGGGTGGCGGTCATGGTGCTCCTGACGGAAGTGCGGCGGGCGTCAGGCCATTCTGCCGCGACTGAGCTCCACGAGCTTCTCGGCCCGGGCGCGCGTCGCCTCCTCTCCCGCCGCGATGGCGACGCCGGAGCTGCGGAAGTCCGCGACCGTCATCCCCTCGATCGGCGGGCTGATGAGCACGTCCGGCCGGTAGAGCGAGAGCCGGACGGTGGTGAGCTGGGCCTGCATGACGTCGATCGCCCGCATGGCCTGGCGCAGCGACGTGGCGGGCGAACGGCGGGTGCGGGTGCGCGCCCCGGGCTCCGGCCGCTCCAGGGGCTCGAGCGTGGTGGCATCGACGGCGATCACCCGCTGCGCGCCCAGGAAGCGCACCCCGTCCACCGGGATCTGGTTGAGGATGCCGCCGTCCACCAGCACGGAGTCCCCCACGGTCACCGGCTCCAGCGCGCCGGGGTAGGCGGTGGTCGCCTGGATCGCGGTGATGAGGTCCCCGGTGTGCAGGTAGCGGGTCTGGCCCTCGACGACGTCGGCCGCGGTGAGCACCAGGGGAATCTGCAGCTCCTCGAAGGTGTCCGGGAGCAGCTCGCGGAGCCAGGCCCGCAGCCTCTCGCTGGAGAGGATGCCGCCGGTCAGGCCCCAGTTGATGAGCCGCGGCCAGTCCACGCTCCGCTCGATCTTCTCGAGCGAGGCGGCGTCATGACCGGCGGCTATGAGCGCGCCGAGGAGGCCGCCCATGCTCGTTCCCGCGAGCACGTCCGGGCGGATGTCGAGCTCCTCGAGCACCCGCCAGACCCCGATGTGGCACAGCCCGCGCGCTCCTCCGCCGCCCAGGGCGAGGCCCAGCCGACCCGTGGGCCGTTCGTCATGCATCATCGGCCCAGTGTGCCACGGACATGACCGTGAAGGGAGCGATGCCGGTCAGTCCGTCTCCGGCAGGCCGGCGGCCCACAGGGCGGCGGCAGACGAGGGCGCGGAACGCCTGCATCGGTCCCTCACCGTCCTGACGACCACCGGGTTCCTGGGCGGCGTCGAGATCACGATCGGCCTGCTCGCGTACCTGCTCACGCTCCACGAGACGGGCAGCCACCTTCTGGCCGGACTCGCGTTCTCCATCGGCCTGGTCAGCCTGTTCCTCGCCCACTCCGAGCTCTTCACGGAGGGGTTCTACTACCCGATCACCGCGATCGCCGCCGGCCGGGGCACGTGGATGGAGCTGCTGCGTCTGTGGGCGGTGACCCTCGTGATGAACCTCCTCGGCGGCACCGTGATGATCGCCCTCGTGGTGGCGGGGTTCCCCGACCTGCACGGCACCCTGGCCGAGAGCGCCCACCACTTCCTGGACATCGGCTTCAGCTGGCAGGGCGCCGCCCTGGCGGTCCTGGCCGGGGTGGCGATCACCCTCGTGACGCGGATGCAGGCCGGGACGGACAGCCCGACGGCGATGATCGTCGCGTCCGTCGCCGGAGCCATCGTCCTCGCCGGCGGTTCGCTCTTCCATTCGGTGATGGACTCGATCCTCATCATCGGAGCCATCCTGTCCGGAGCGCACGGCGTGGGGTGGCTCGAGTGGCTCAGTTGGGTGTGGTGGGTGATCCCCCTGAACATCCTCGGCGGGCTGGCGCTGACGACGGCGCCGCGCCTGCTGCGTTCCAAGGAGGTGCGGGAAGAGACGGGGCGGTGAGGGCAGGGCCCGAATGACAGGGATCAGACGGCGTCCCGCGTCCCGTCGGCGGCGGGCTCGGGCAGCTCCTCGGTCACCCGGGAGGTGTTGGGGAAGACGAAGCGGTAGCTGAGACCGGCGACCGCGGCGCCCAACAACGGGGCCACGAAGAACAGCCAGACCTGGCCGAGGGCGTCCCCGCCCGCGAACAGGGCCACGCCGAAGGAGCGAGCGGGGTTCACGGAGGTGTTCGACACGGGGATGGAGATCAGGTGGATCAGCGTGAGGGTCAGGCCGATGGCCAGCGGCGCGAAGCCGGACGGAGCACGGCGGTCCGTGGCGCCGAGGATGACGTAGAGGAACACGGCGGTCAGCAGCACCTCGGTCAGGAACACCGCGCCCATCGAGTAGCCCGCGGGCGAGAGTTCGCCATAGCCGTTGGTGGCCAGGCCGTTCTCCGCAAGCGAGTAGCCCGGACGACCGGAGGCGATCGCCAGCAGCACGCCGCCGGCCGCCACGCCGCCCACGAGCTGGGCGATCCAGTACGGCACAGTGAGCTTCCACGGCAGACGACCCGCGAGCGCCGCACCCAGGGTGACTGCCGGGTTGAAGTGACCGCCGGAGACGTGACCCACGGCATAGGCCATGGCCACCACGGTCAGGCGAAGGCGAGGGCGACGCCGAGGAAGCCGATGCCCATGTTGACGCCTGTGGCGTCGTCGATCACGGATGCGGAGAACACGGCAGCGCCGTCCGTGGGACCGTCCCGCCGTTGCCTGGGCGCACCGTCTCGTCCCGCGTCCACCCTCCTGACCGCGCCGCCACGATCACGCCCGCAGACCAGGCAGCGGCCCTCATCCGGGACGGGGACGCCGCCGGGCACCGCTCGTCCGGCCGGGGGCCGGGCCTCAGCCCGCCGGCTGATCCACCCCCGCGGCGGGACGCCCGTCCTCCAGGTAGACGCAGTGCGCGGCGTCCCAGGCGGCGTCGACGCGGCGGGCGATCGCCGGGCGCAGGAGCTTCCGGGCCTCCTGGCACGTCACGAAGCGATGCTCGGAGGCCTCGTCCTCCTGCAGGCGGATGGCGGCGACGTCCGCGGCAGTGAGCGGGTGGACGGCGCGGAAGAGGAAGCGCAGGCCGATCCGGCCGTCGGCCTTGCTGGGCCGCGTGTCGACGGCGACGAGCCGCCCGGCGGTCACCTCCAGCTTATGTCCCGCGCGGCGGGCGCGCACCGTGCGGACGGCCAGGATCAGCCAGGCGAGCACGGCCAGCGCGGCGAACACCGCGGGCAGCACGTGCCCCAGGAGCACGGAGGAGGCGACGGCGGCGAGGAACGCGGCCAGGTTGAGGACGACGTCGTACATCGGCGCGATGAACCGCCGGTTCACCACGTGGAGCCCGGCGATCGCCACGCCGCACGCGAACGTCACCGAGAGCAGGAGGTTGACCACCGGGGGAGGGTATCAGCGGCGGTCGAGGCGGACGGCCTCGAGCATGCGGCGGTCGTGGGTGACCAGCAGCAGGGCGCCGTCCTAGGCCTCGAGGGCCTGCTCCGGGCGTTCGAGGCCTGCAGACGGGCGTCAGCCTTGCCGGGCATAGGCGTGCTCGCGTTGCGTCACTGACCCTTTGCGTCATGGCCGCGAGGCTTTGTCCGCGAGAGGCGGGCATCCCCTCGCTACGCTGAGGCCATGGCGACGGTTCTCCTCGTGCGGCACGGCCGCACCACGGCCAACGCGACCGGACTGCTGGCGGGCCGCACCCCCGGGGTCAGCCTGGACGACCACGGACGGGAGCAGGCGGCCCGCACCGGGGATCGGGTCGCGGCCGTGCCCGTGGCCGCGGTGGTGGCCAGTCCCCTGGAGCGGTGCGCGCAGACGGCCCGCGCCCTCCTCGATCGCCAGCCGGGGACGGTGCCCTCGCTGGTCGACGACGACCTCACCGAGTGCGACTACGGCCAGTGGCAGGGGCGCGCGCTCAGCGACCTGGCCACCGAGTCCCTGTGGGCGACGGTGCAGACCCAGCCGTCCGCCGTCGTCTTCCCCGGTGGGGAGTCCATGGCGGGCATGCAGGCCCGCGCAGTGGCGGCGATCCGCCGGCACGACGCCGCCGTAAAGGCCGAGCACGGGCCCGGGGCGGTGTGGGTGGCGGTGAGCCACGGGGACGTCATCAAGTCGATCCTGGCCGACGCGCTCGGCACGCACCTGGATCTGTTCCAGCGGATCGAGGTGGGGCCCGCCTCCGTGTCCATCGTGAGCTACGGTCCGGCCCGCCCGCGAGTCTGGGCGACCAATACCGACGCCGGGGACCTGTCCTGGCTGGCGACCCTCGGCCCGTCCGACGACGCCCCGGTGGGCGGCGGCGCAGGCACGGGCACCGGTGCGGTGGACGAGCGGACGCCTAGGATCGTGGCATGACTGATGCACCTGCCCCCGCCCATGAGTTCGACTGGCCGGATCGGGTCGTGATCGGGACGCTCGGGCGTCCCGGCGCCCGCACGTTCTACCTGCAGGTGCGCACCGGGCCCCGGCTGGTGAGCCTGGCGCTGGAGAAGCAGCAGTCGGCCCTGATGGCGGAGATGATCGACGAGATCCTCGACGATCTCATGGCGCTGGAGGGCAACCCGCACAGCGTCCCGGCCAGCACGCCCGTGGAACTCGTGGACAACGATCCGCTGGACCCGGTGCAGGAGTGGTTCCGGGTGGGGGCCATCGGCCTGGGCTGGGACCCCACCACCGCGCAGGTGCTCATCGACGCGCACCCCCTCTCCGACGACGACGCCGACCCGGCGCTCGAGGCGGACGCTGAGGCCGTGCGCGTGCGCATGCCCGTCGGCGCGGCCCGGGCGTTCGCCCGGCGCACCCGGGAGGTCGTGGACGCCGGGCGTCCGTTCTGCTCGGACTGCGGCCAGCCCATCGACCCCGACGGCCACGACTGCACTCTCCCCGACTCCTGATGAGCGCCGCGGACGTGCCCGCCGGCGAGCTGGTGGCCGGGGAGCTGACGCTCACCGGCCGCATCACGACGGCGTCCAACGCCACGTTCCTCGGCGCGATCGGTGACACCCCGGTGGTCTACAAGCCGGTGGCCGGCGAGGCCCCGCTGTGGGACTTCCCCGCGGGCACCCTGGCCCGCCGGGAGGTGGCCGCGCACCTGGTGTCCGAGGCGCTGGGGTGGGACATTGTGCCGCGCACCTGGCTGCGCGACGGCCCCTTCGGCGAGGGCATGGTGCAGCTCTGGCAGGAGCAGGATCCTGAGCAGGACGCCGTGGACCTGTTCCCGGCGGACGAGGTGCCGGCCTCGGGGTGGCTCACGATCCTGGAGGGCGAGGACGAGGACGGGAATCGGCTGGCCCTGGCCCATGAGGACTCGGCGGCGCTGCGCAGCATGACGGTGTTCGACGTGATCGTCAACAACGCCGACCGCAAGGGCGCCCACATCCTCGCCATGTCCGGCGGTCACCGGTACGGCGTGGACCACGGGCTGACCTTCCATGTGGAGGACAAGCTGCGGACCGTGCTGTGGGGGTGGCTGGGCGAGGCGCTGAGCGAGGAGGAGCGCGACGGCGTCGCCCGGGTTCTCGACGGGCTCGACGGTGAGCTGGGGCGGGGGCTGGCGGGGCTGCTCAGTGCCGAGGAAGTCGAAGCCTCGGCCGAACGCTGTGCCCGGTTGCTCGAGGACGGGACCTTCCCGGCACCGAGCGGCCTGACGCCGGCCGTGCCCTGGCCGCTCTTCTGACGGGCCTGAGGCGTCAGCGCGGCCGCAGGGACAGCGGGCGCACTCAGTCCACGAGCCCCGCCGCGGCACCGGCCGCACGGTAGTCCGCGGCGAGCGAGTCCAGGGTGGCGTGAGCGTTGAGCCCGCTGGGGTTCGGCGCCACGAACAGCCGCGTGCCCGGCCACGGCGTCTGCTGCTCCCCCAGCACCGCCTTCGGGCGTCCGAACGCCTGCCGGTAGGCCGTCACCCCCAACACAGCGACGACGGCCGGCGCATGCGCTGCCACGAGCGCGTCCAGGCGGGCGGGGGCGGCGGCGAGCTCCTCCGCGGTGAGCTCGTCGGCGCGGGCGGAGGCCCGCGGGACGAGGTTGGAGATCCCGATGCCGCGGGCGTGCAGCTCGGCGAGGTCCTCGGCCTTGTAGCCGTCGGAGGCGTCGATCAGGTGTCGGGTGAGCCCGGCGCGGTGCAGGGCCGGGTAGAAGCGGTTGCCGCGGCGGGCGAAGTGCGCACCGGTGGCGGCGCTCCACAGGCCGGGGTTGATGCCGATGAACAGCAGCCGCAGCGGGTCCGGCAGCAGGTCGGGGACGGTGCGGTCGCGGAACTGCTGGAGCTCGGCCTGGGTGAAGCGCATGTCAGTAGTGATACCTCGCCTGGAGGATGATCAGGTCCTCGCCGTCGACGAGGTAGACGAGCCTGTGCTCCTCCGTGATGCGTCGGGACCATGCCCCGGGCGCGCCGTACTTCAGCTGCTCGGGCTTGCCGATCCCGTCGAAGGGATCACGCAGGGCGGCGTCGATGAGGGTGTTGATCCGCTTGAGGACCTTGCGGTCCGTGGTCTGCCAGTGCGTGTAGTCCTCCCAGGCCGAGCGGTCCCACACGAGGCGCACTCAGGCGTCCCCGTCCATGCGGTCCAGAGCGTGCTCCTCGACGCTCCCTGCGCGGGCGCGCTCGTAGGCGTCCAGCAGCCGGCGGGCGTTGGCCGGGGAGCGGAACAGGTAGGCGGTCTCCTGCCAGGCGGCGTACTCGTCCGCGGGCATGAGGACGGCATTCCCCTTGCGGGAGACGATCTCTACGGCGTCGCGGTCCGCATTCACTCGCTCGATGAGCGGGAACAGGGTCTTGCGGGCTTCACTGGCGCTGATGGACATGCTGGCCTCCTCGGGTGCGATGTGGTACTTGCTTATGGTACCAGTTGGGGCTGTCGAACTCGGGGGGGTGCCGTGCGGGATGCAGATCTCCTTGCCCTCGTGGTCCGTGGGCGCGGCGACGGCGTCCCCTGCTCTCCCAGGAGCGCCTTGGGCTTCCCGAAGATGTCCACACCCGCTCTCCTGACGCAGGCCCCCGCGGGCCGTTCTATTGTCCTGAGGACCATCGAGACGGCCGAACCCTGTTCGCCACAACATCGCCGTTGAAGTCCCATCTGCCCTAGGGCGTGTCTCCCTTGTCGGTGGTGAGGCTCGCGGCAGGCTGGTCGGGTGAGGTCGACAGGGTCGCGGTATCAGGTGTTCACGGACGAGCAGTGGGAGCGGATCGAGCCGTTGCTGCCCTCGAATCAGGGCCGGCGTGGGCATCCCTTCGGGGAGCACCGCAGGGTGGTGGAGGGCATCGCCTACCGGTATCGGACCGGGGTCCCGTGGCGGGATCTGCCCCGGGAGCAGTTCGGGCCCTGGCAGACGGTGTGGAAGCGCCACCGCCGCTACGCCGCGGATGGGACCTGGGATCGGGTGCTGACCCACGTGCTGGCCGAGGCCGATGCGGCCGGGATGATTGACTGGGCCGTCTCGGTCGATGCGACCATCGCCCGGGCCCATCAGCACGCCACGAACACCACTCGTCCGGACCAGGACACAGGGGGCCGGGGCGAATCACAAGAAACTGCCGCTGGATGAGGTTGAGCCGCCCGGGCACGGCATCGGGCGTTCCCGCGGCGGGCTGACGACCAAGATTCACCACGCCGTCGATGGCCGCGGCCGGCCGCTGGCCGCGATCGTCACCGGCGGGCAGCGCAACGACGAGGCCGTGCTGGCGCAGGTGCTGGCCGAAATCCAGATTCCCCGACTCGGCGCCGGCGCCGCCCGAGCCTGCCCGGAGGCGGTGATCGCCGACCGGGCCTATGCCACCGGAGTGATTCGCAACGAGCTGCGCCGCCGCCGAATCACCGCGGTAATTCCGGAGAAACGGGACCAGATCGCGGCCCGAGCCCGTCGCGGCAGCCGCGGCGGGCGGCCGCCGGCCTTCGACGCCCAGGCCTACCGCGGGCGCAACGTCGTGGAACGCCACTTCGCCCTAGCCAAGCAATGGCGCGGCTTGGCCACTCGTTACGACAAGCTAGCGATCACCTACCGCGCCGCCGTCACCCTCTGCGCCATCTTCACCTGGCTACGCGCATAAGGGAGACACGCCCTAGCCCAGAGAGGAAGGGGTCGCTGTGCGCGGTGACTGCGGGCTTACACAGCCCGCTGACGTCGTGGCAGCGGCCCTTCTCCTGCGGCGTATCGCTCATCACCAACAGATCGAGGAACCGCGATGACAGGAACTGACGACGGCGTTGCCACGACGCGTTCACCCGAGGTAGCAGCGATCGGGGGTGGGATCGTTGGTCTGTCGACGGCGTACGCGCTGCGGGAGCAGGGCGTGCCGGTGCGTTTGTACGAGGCTGGTCTGCCCGGGACGGGTCAGTCCGGAGGCGAGTCGCGGATCTTCCGACATGCCCACGACGACCCGCGACTCGTTGCTTTCGCGTGCGAAAGCCGCGGCGTCTGGGATGAGTGGGCCGAACACTTCAACGTCGGGCTGGTCTCATCAGACGGTGTCCTGGCGATCGGAGACAGCGCCCTGGCGCGGCTGCGGGTGCTCAACCAGGTCGGCGGCGTGGAAGCGCACGAGATCGACGCGGTCGCGGTCACCCTGCTCAGCGCCGTGGCCCGGACCAGCTGACCGGCGCACCACTCCCCTTACGTGACTTGGACGGGGGCTCTCCATGCACCGGGGTCCTGGGCACCGCACACCGCAACCCACTGGGACTGCCGGGCAGAACTGGTCCTGCCCGAAGGCTCCCGCCCCGGCGGCCGAGAACCCGGTGTACCGTTCCGAGCACGAGCCCGACTGACAGGAGCGATGTGATGGAGAATCGATCGGAAGGCCTGCCCGCGGAGCAGCCGGTGGGCGAGCTGGAGGAAGTGGCCCATTTCCACGGCGCCATGCTCACCGGCGTCACGGTCTCGCACCGGGGGCGGATCTTCGTCAATTACCCGAAGTGGGGCGATGACGTCGCCTTCACGGTGGCCGAAATTCGCGACGGCGAGGCGGTGGCCTACCCGAACGAGGCCATCAATCGCACAGATTCCGACGACCTGGCGAACACCCTGGTCTCGGTGCAGAGCGTGGTGGTGGACCCTGCCGATCGGCTGTGGATCCTGGACACCGGAAGCCCGCTATTCAAGCCCACGACCTACGGCGGGCCCAAGCTCGTCTGCGTCGACCTGACCAGCGACACAGTGGTCAAGACCATCCTGTTCCCCCAGGATGTCGCGTTGCCCACCAGCTACCTCAACGACGTGCGCTTCGACCTGCGCCGCGGAGCCGAGGGCGTCGCCTACCTCACCGACTCCTCCGACCAGGGACCCAACGCGCTGGTGGTGGTGGACCTGGCCACCGGTCAGAGCTGGCGGCGGCTGCACGAGCACCCCTCCACGAAGGCCGAGCCGCTCACAGACTTCATGCCGGTTGTCGAGGGCCGCCCGATGGTCGCCCGCCAGGAGGACGGGACCGTGGCGCCGGCGATCGCGATGGGCGCGGACGGAATCGCCATCGGCGCCGACGGCGCCCGCCTCTACTACTGCCCGCTGGCATCCCGGCGGCTCTACAGTGTGGCTACCGACGCGCTGGTGGACCGAGCCCTGGATGAGGCGGCGGTGGCCGCGACCGTGCGTGATGAAGGCGACAAGGGCGGGGCCGGCGACGGCCTGGAGTCCGACGCACAGGGCAACGTGTATGCGACGAACTACGAGCACAACGCGGTGCTGCGGCGTCGGGTCGACACCGTCGGGGCGTGGGAGACCGTGGTCAGCGACCCTCGGTTGCTGTGGCCGGACACGCTCTCGGTCGCGGCCGACGGCTACCTCTACATCACCGCGAACGGGCGTGTCAGATGGTCTGTGTAAGCCGTACCGAGAGGAACGGTAAGAATCATGA
>NZ_JALJRH010000024.1:0-21682 GCF_024519775.1 Micrococcus sp. Mcc28
TCATGATTCTTACCGTTCCTCTCGGTACGGCTTACACAGACCATCTGACACGCCCTCCTGCGGGAGAGGCCCACTCGTCTCATCTCAGCCGGCGCCTCGTGGCAAGAACCTCATGACCCACAACACCTAGGCTGGAGGGGTGGATCGTCAGCCCCTTCGTCTTGCAGCCCTGGCCGCCGCGGCCGTCCCCGGCCTCGCCCCCGTCTCCGTGGAGGCGAGCCCGGACGACCCCGCGGACTTCTCGACCGCCGTCGTCGTGGACGGTGAGGGCCAGCGGTGGCGGGTCCGCTCGCCCCGCACCCCGGAGGCGGGCATCCGTCTCGAGACGGAGCTGCAGGTGCTGGCGGGCCTGACCCCGGCGGTGCGCGCCGGCCTGCCGTTCCGCACGCCCTCCGTGGCGGGCGCGGTGCGGCTCGAGGGGCTGCGCACCTTCGTCTACCAGGACATGCCCGGGCGTCCCGTCACCCTGGACGAGCTGGCCTGGCTCGGCGAGCCCGCGGTGCAGGACGTGGGCCGTGTGCTGGCCGCGATCCACACGCTGCCCTCGGACGTCGTGGACCACGCGGACCTGCCCTCCTACACGGCGGAGCAGATCCGGCAGCGTCACCTCCACGCCCTCGACCAGGCGGCCACCTCCGGCCGCGTGCCGCCCCTGCTGCTGCGCCGCTGGGAGGAGGCCATGGAGGAAGAGGCCTTGTGGCGGTTCACCCCGGTGCCTGTGCACGGTGACCTGCACGAGGACAACCTGCTCCTCGAGCGCGGCCGCGTGGTGGGCGTGACGGGCTGGACGGACCTGCACGTGGGCGACCCGGCCGGCGACGTCGCCTGGCTGGCCGCCGCCACGGACCCGGACCTGGCCGACCGCGTCCTCGACGCCTACGCGGCCCGGCGGGCCGCCGCGGGGGCCGCCGACGACGGCGACGCCCACCTGATGCGCCGTGCGGCGCTGCTCGCCGAGTTCGCCCTCGCCCAGTGGCTCACGCGGGGCCTGGACCGGCACGACGAGGGGATGGTCGCCGAGGCGGAGGCCATGCTGGCCGAGCTCGCGGACGACGTGCGCGCCGCGCAGGAGGCGGCCGCGCGCCAGGCGGAGGCCGACGCGGCCGCCGACGCCGCCGAGGACGCCCGGGATGCGGCGGAGGACGCCCGGGAGGCCGCGGCCGCGAGGACCGCGGACCCGGAGACGGGGCCGCTGCCCGCCGTCGAGGTGGTGCGGCCGATCAACGGCGGGCCAGGGCGTCCGTGATGTGACGCTCGAGCTCCTCCTCCCCCGGCAGGTCCCGGAAGGAGCGCTCCTGCCCGTGGGCCACATATACGAAGCTGGCCCCGATCCGTTCCAGCGGGATCCCGTGCAGCCGTGACCAGGCGAGCCGGTAGACGGCCAGCTGCAGCGACTTGAGCTCGAGGTCGCGGCCCCGCGGCACGGCGCCGGTCTTCCAGTCGACGAGCTCCCAGTCGGCCTCGGGGTCGAAGGGCAGGCGGGGGTCCCCGCCGGAGCGGTAGATCGCGTCGACCCGGCCGCGCAGCGTGATCCCGCCGACCGTCGTCTCGACCGGGGCCTCGACGAAGGCCGGGGTGCGCTCCGCCCAGCGCGAGGAGCGGAACCACTCCTGCATCGGGCCGAGGTCGAGGGCCTCGTCGACCCACAGGTCCGCGGCGTCCTCGGCCGAGTCGATGTCCAGCATGCCGGTGGCCCCGAAGCGCTCCTCGAGCCACGCGTGGAACGCCGTGCCGCGTCGCGCCGCGTGCGCGGGCGGCCGGGGCAGGGGCCGGCGCAGCTGCTCGGCCACGGCCTGCGGGTCGGCGGCGAGCTCGCCGTAGAGGGACACGGAGACGTGCTCGGGCAGGGCGGTCTCCCCGCCCGTCCCGGCGACGTCCCGGCGGCGCAGCAGCACCCAGTCCACCTGGCGGGCCAGCTCCGGGTCGTCCCCGAGCGCCGCCGGGTCCGCGGCGTGCACGGCCGCGGCGGCCGCCTCCACCCCGTGCCGGCGGGCCCGGGAGCGGCGCGGCAGCGGCTGCCAGCGTTCCTCGTCCTCGGGGTCCTCCGGGTCGGCGACGAAGGCCTCCGGGCCGTCGAGCGGGTCGAAGGGCCAGCGGGCGACCAGCGTCCGGCCCGCGGCGGGGTTGGCCTCGGGCAGGTCGTCCTCGGCCGGGGCGGGGCCGAGCGCGACGCCGGGCACCTCCCCCGCCAGGCCGGCCACCTCCTCGAGGAAGGCCGAGGCCGGCAGAGGCTCCTTGTTGACGCCCTTGAACAGGGAGGTGCTCAGCCACAGGGCGGATCGCGCGCGCGTGTACGCCACGTAGGCCAGGCGCCGCTCCTCGCGCTCGGCGTGCGCGGCCACGGCCACGGCATAGGGGTCCGGGTTGCCCTCCTGGGCCGCCTTCGAGCTGTATCCGGTGCCGGCCGACTGGACCCAGTCCCGCTGGTCCTGCGCCCACGAGCCGTCCCACTGCGGCAGCGACGCGCGGTCCCCGCGCAGGGGCCACGGCAGCGCGCCGGCCCCGGGGCTGGTCCAGCGGTCCGCCCGCGTGGACGGGAACGTGCCCTCCTGCAGGCCGGGGACCGCGACGACGTCCCACTCGAGCCCCTTCGAGGCGTGCGCGGTGAGCACCTGGACCAGGCCGGGGGTGGGTTCGGCGTTCTCGACGCCGAGGCCGTCCTCGTGCTCGAGGACGGACTCCGTCCAGGCCAGGAACGCCGTCAGGTCCGTCGCCGTGGTGCCGGCGCCGAAGTCGCGGGCCGCGTCCTGGAACGCGTTCAGGTGCCGCCGGGCCGCGGCCGCGGAGACGCCGGGCCGCAGGGCCACCTCGACGTCCAACCCCGTCTCACGGATCACCTCCGCGATGAGGTCGGCCGGGTCCTCCCCGGTGCGCGTGGAGAGCCGGCGCAGCTCGGCGTTGACGGCCCTCAGCCGGGCCAGGCCCTCGGGTGAGAAGCCGCGGCCGCGGGAGCCGACCCAGTCCGTCTCCTCCCCGGGCAGGGAGTCGAGGGCCTCCAGCAGGGCGGCGGCGTCGGCGTCCTCCTCGGGGCTCACGTCCCGGTCCGGGGCCGCGTCCGGGGCAGCCCCGGCGGGGTTCTCCCGCCCACCGGCGGCCCGCTGGGCCCGCAGCCGCGAGACGAACCGGGCGCGCTCCTGGAGCACCTCGAGGTCGGCCACACCGATGCGCCAGCGCGGGCCGGTGAGCAGGCGGACGAGCTGGTCGCTGCGCGTGGGGTCGGCCAGCACGTGGAGGACGGCGAGCACCTCGGCGACCTCCGGCAGCGCCAGCAGCCCGGAGAGCCCGAGCACCTCGTAGGGCAGGCCGGCGGCGTCGAGCGCGTCCAGCACGGGGCCGAACTGGGCGCGGGTGCGGCACAGGACGGCGCGGCTCGGGGTGGTCCCCCCGGGCCCGGCCCCGGTGAGGGCGCCGAGGCGGGCGACGACGTCGGCGGCCTCCTCCTCCGCGGTGACGAACCGGTCCACCCGGACGACGCCCTCCCCCGCGCCCGGCCGGGGCCGCAGGGTGCGCACCTCCACCGGCGCGCCGCCCGCCGCGGCGGCGTGGGCGTTCAGCGGCGCGGCGACGGCGTTGGCGACCGCCAGGATCGACTCCTCGTTGCGCCACGCGATCGTCAGGTGCGAGACGTCCGCGTTCACACGCCGCGGGGCGCCGCCGGGACCGGTCTCCAGCCGGGGGAAGGCGTGCGGGAAGGCGAAGAGCTGCCCGGCGGAGGCGCCGCGGAAGCCGTAGATCGACTGGTGGGGGTCGCCCACCGCGGTGACGCAGTGCCCCAGCCCGGGCGCGTCGTCCTCGGGGCCGCGCGGGCCGAACAGCCCGGCGAAGATCCGCATCTGGGCGTGGGAGGTGTCCTGGAACTCGTCCAGCAGCACCACGGGGAACCGCGCGCGCTCCTGCTCGACGGCCGCCGGCACCTCGACGGCGATGCGCGCCGCGTGGCGCAGCAGGTCACCGAAGTCCATGACGTCCTGCTCGCGCTTGACCTCGTCGTAGCGGGCCACGAGGTCCGCCATGAGGGCGCGGTCCGCCAGGCCGGTCAGGAATTCCTGGATCTCCTTCGAGGGGGTCTTGGCGCGCGGGGGCAGCGGCAGGGCGCTCCCCTGCTCGGCCAGCCGGGCGAGGAACCCGCGCACCTCGTCCGCGGTCACCAGGTGCTCGGCCATGTCCCCGGCCAGCCGCAGGGCCTGTGTGATGAGCCGGGACGGGGCCACGCCGAGGGTGTCCGCGACCACCGGATGCGAACGCACCACGGCGCCCATGAGCCGGTGGGCGTCCGCGCCCCCCAGCAGCCGCGCCTCCGGTTCCACGCCGATCCGCAGGCCGTGGTCCCTGACGAGCGCGCCCGCGTAGGAGTGGTACGTGGACACCGAGGCGCGGCCCAGGTCCTCGGGCTCCCCGTCGAAGCCGGGGATCTCGAGGCCGGAGCGCAGCAGGGCGTCCACGCGCCCGTTGATCCGCTCGGCGAGCTCACCGGCCGCCTTCCGGGTGAACGTGACGCCGAGGACCTCGTCCGGGCGCACGAGCCCGTTGGCCACGAGCCACACCACGCGGTCGGCCATGGTGGCGGTCTTGCCGGATCCGGCGCCGGCCAGCACCAGGCGCGGAGTGAGCGGGGCGGTGACCACCTCGGCCTGCTCCTGCGTGGGCGGGGGCAGCCGCAGCCGCGCCGCGATGTCCTCCGGGGAGTGGACCGCGTCCTCGACGCGCGGACGATCGGTCGGGGCGGCGGGATCGCCGGTCAGCGGGGCCATTCGGTGACCTGCCTTCCTTCGGAGCAGAGCGGACAGACGGAGGGCAGCGCGCACCGACGGGCGCCGGCCTCGTGGAGGGCGAGGAAGCGCGGCCCCGTGGTGCGGCGGGCCGCCGTGAACACCTGCTCGAGCGCCCAGGTGTCCTCGTCCTCGAGGGCCGGCTGGTCCTGCACCTTGGTCTTCTGGGTGCCGGCGCCGAGCTGGACGAGGGCCGCGCCGGCCGGCGTCGTGGGCCGCTCCAGCCCGGCGAGCGCGGCGCGCAGGGCGGGGTCGGTGGCGGGGTCGTCCCGGACCTGCTCCAGACCACCGGCGCGGACGGCCACCTGGTAGGCGGCCAGCTGGGGCTGGCGCGCCATCTCCGCACCGGTGGGCGCGCTGCGGCCGGTCTTGAGGTCGGCGATGAAGGGTCGGCCCTGCGCGTCCGCCTCGAGCCGGTCCACGACGCCGGTGATCCGGACGGTGGTCCCGCCCCAGGTCAGGTCCGCGAGGAGCCGCACCTCCTGGGCCACGGGCCGACGCCCGGCCGCCCGGGCGATGCTCCAGTAGCCGATGTAGGCGTCCACCAGGCCGCGGGCCCGGTCGTGCTCGATCTCCGTGATCCAGCCCTCCGGCAGGCCGAGTTCGGGCAGGCGGCGCTCCAGTTCGGCACGCACGTCCTCGGGCATGCCCTCGGGATGGTGCTCGGCCACCGAGTGCACGAGCGTGCCCACGGACTGGGCGAGGGTTCCGCCCGCGTTCGCGCCGACGTGGTACAGCACCCAGTCCAGCGGATTGCGCAGGGCCGTCTCCACGCGGGAGGGCGAGAGCGCGACGACCTCGTGCTTCGGGTCGACGAGCGCAGCCTCGGTGGACAGCGGCAGCAGGCCCCACCAGCGTCGGGGGTCCGCGACGGTCACGCCGTCCTCGGCGAGGGCCGCCAGGCCGGCGGCCGCCGCCGCCCGGGGTGTCGCCCCGTCGGCCGCGTCCGCCTCGTCCCCGGCCTCCAGGACGCGGCGCAGCCGGCCGACGAGCGCGGGCGCCGTGATCGGGTCGGGGACCGCGGTGAGCCGCCGGACGCCGGCGGCGTCGCGCGCCTCGGCGGGCAGCCGTTCGGGCGGGTCCACCAGGTCGAGGAAGTCGGAGGGGCCCTCATCCGGCGAGCGCACGGCCGTGGCGACCACCTGGCGCCGTGCCCGGGAGACGGCGGCCGCGAGCATGCGCAGCTCGTCCTGGCGGACCTCGCGCAGCCGGGTGCGGTGGTCCGTGGGCCACGGGGCGTCCGCGGGCAGGGTCACGAGGTCCACGAGGTCGGTGGCGCCGAGCAGCTGGCCGCGCAACCGGGTGTTCGGCCACACGCCCTCCTGCAGGCCCACGATGATCACCGTGTCCCACTCCTGGCCGGCCGCCGCGGCGGGGGTGCGCACGTGCACGGCGTCGCCGGACTCGGCCCGGCGGGCCAGGGTGTCCACGGGCAGGTCCTGGGACTCCATGTAGACGGCGAACGACTCGGGCGAGGCGCCCGGGAACTGGTCCACGAAGCGCTCGGCCACCTTGAACAGGGCGACGACGGCGTCGAGATCCGCGTCCGCACGGCGGGACTCGCGGCGGTCGTTCGCGTGCTCGGCGGGCCGCAGCGCGAGCGAACGCCACCGCTCGGCCCGACCGGAGGCGGACCACAGCGCCCACAGCACGGTCTCGGGCGAGGCCGAGGGGGCGCGGGCGGCCTCCAGGCCGTCCCGGAGCATCCAGTGGACGCGGCGCAGGGCGCGGTGCCGCTCGTGCTCGGGGCCGGCCAGGCTCGGGTCCAGCAGGGCCGCGGCGAGCAGCGCGTCCGAGGTGCGCCGGCCGCCCCGGCCCCGCTCGGCGGCCAGCAGGTCCTGGCGCAGCCGCCGCACGTGCAGCGCGCTGGCCATCCCGTACCGGCCGGTGAGCAGTCCCACGACCTCGTCCGGGTCGAGCACGTCCTCGACCCGGGCCTCCGGATCCTCCGCGAGCGCCCCCGCCGCGTTCACCAGCGTGAGCAGGGGCGCGACGGCGGGCTCCTCCTTCAGCACGAGCCCGGCGGCGTCGCGCAGCACGGGGACGCCCTCGGCCTCCAGGTGGCGGGCGAGCGCGGCCACACGGGAGCCGGAGCGGGCGACCACGAGGATCCGGTCCAGGGGCACCCCGTCCTCGTGGTGGACCCGCAGCACCCGTTCGAGGACGAGCTGGTCCTCGTGGGCGCGGGTGGGCACGACGTGCGCGCGGACGGCGCCGTCACCGTCCGCCGGGACGGTCTCGGTCCGGGTCCGTTCGACGCCGGCGGTGCGCTGGCGGACCCGGCGGGCCACGCGCAGGTAGGCGTCCTGGACCTCGGCGCGCATGCGGTGCCCGCGCGTCAGCACCCGGACGCGCCCGTCCGGGGACGCGGGCGGGGCGGCCCCCGGCACGGGATCGGGGTCGAGGACCCCGGGGTACCGGGCGAGGAGGTCGGGCCGGGCGCCGCGGAAGCCCTCCACGGTGGTGTCCGGCGACGCGGTGAGCAGCACGTCCCGCCCGCGTCCGAGCACGGTGAGCAGGTCGTGCACGGCGGGGGTGGCCTCGTGGAGGTCCTCGACCACGAGCACGGCCAGGCGGTCCCGCTCCGCCGCCACGAACGCCTGCGCCGCGGCGTCGCGCTCCGGGTCCTCGGGATGCCGCTCGGTGAGCACGCGGACGGCGGCGGACAGCAGCCCGGCGGCGTCGAACGCCTCGGCCATGCCCAGGTCGATCCGGTCCCGGTAGTCCTGCAGCAGCACGGCCGCGGCCTCCCACTCGGGGCGCCCGTGGGCGGTGCCGAGCTCCTGCAGGCGGCCCGGCTCGAGGCCGAGCTCGCTCATGCGGTCCACGAGCTCGCGGACCTCGCGGCGGAATCCCCGCGCCTCCACGGCGGGGGCGACGTCGGCCGGCCAGTCCGGCGCGGCGGCGAGGCCGGCGGCGTAGCCCTCGAGCAGCTCGGCGATGACCGTGTCCTGCTCGGCACCGGTGAGCAGCCGGGGGGCGACCTCCAGATGCCTCAGCGGTCCCGTGACGCGGGCGCGGCGCAGCAGGTCGAACGCGTAGGAGGACCAGGTCCGCACGGGAGTGACGGCGCGGGTGCCTCGACCGGCGGCGGCGAGCCGGCGGGTCAGGGCGTCGCGCAGCCGCGCCGCCGCGTCCCGGCTCGGGGCCAGCAGCAGGAGGGACTCGGGGTCCAGCCCCTCCTCGATCCGGCGGGCCGCGTACTCGACCGCCACGGTGGTGCGCCCCGTGCCGGGGGCGCCCAGCACGAGCACGGCGCCGTGCCCGGGGGCGAGCGAGGCGATCGCCTCCTGCTCGTCCGTGAGCGTGATCCGGTCCTCGGGCGCGGCGGCCGTGCGCACCAGCCGGGCGGCCCGTTCCGGCGCCGCCGCGTCGTCGTCGAAGCGGTCCTCCCCGTGTTCCCTGGTCATGGACCCATCCTCGCACCGGGCCCGGACACGATACGGTCGGCGATCGCACGGATCGCCCGCGCGGCGCCGTCGTCGGGCTCCCAGCGGGCCCGGCGCAGGTCCACGCGCCCGGCCGGGGTGCGGGGCGTGCCCTCCCGCTCGTGCTCGACGGCGGCCCGCGCGGCCAGCTCCGGGGGCAGCGAGCCGTCGGCCCGGACCACCCGCCACCACGGCGTGCCGGGGCTCGATTCGGCCATCGCCCGGCCGGCCTGCCGCGGACCGCCGACCCCCAGCAGGCCGGCCAGCCCCCCGTAGCTGACGGCGCGTCCGGGCGGGACCAGACGGGCGAGCGCCTCGAGCCCCTCGCCGAGGGTGAGCGGTCCGTCGTCGCGGTGGCGGGCGCCGGGGAGCACAGGGTGATCGGTCACGACCCCATCCTGTCGTGTCCGCCGGTCCGGGTAGCGTGAGGCGCGTGACTTGGCATGAGAGCATCCGCGCCGGCTTCGACCTCGAGACCACCGGACGTGATCCGCGCACCGCGCTGATCGTGACCGCCACCCTGGTGATGGTGGACGAGCACGGCCGCGCCGCGTCGTCGGCCGAGTGGCTCGTGGACCCGGGCGTGCCCATCCCCGCCGAGGCGGCCGAGGTCCACGGCGTCACCACGGAGCGGGCGCAGGCGGAGGGCATGCCCGCCGCGCAGGGCGTCACGGAGATCACCGAGACCCTGCGGGACCTGTTCGCGGCGGGCATCCCCGTGGTGGCCTTCAACGGCGTGTACGACTTCACGGTGATGGACCGGGAGGCGCGCCGCCACGGGCTGACGCCGCTCGAGGCCCGCCCCGTGATCGACCCGTTCGTGCTGGACAAGCAGGTGGACCGGTTCCGCAAGGGCAAGCGCACGCTCTCCGCGGTGTCCGAGCACTACGGGGTGACCCTGGAGAACGCGCACACCTCCGCGGCGGACGCCCTCGCCGCCGTCCAGGTGGCCGACGCCCTGGCCGCCCGGTACGAGCAGCTGCGCGTGGCGCCGACGGACCTGCACGAGCGGCAGGTCCGCTGGAAGGCCGAGCAGGCGGAGAGCTTCGAGCAGTACCTGCGACGCAAGGACCCGCAGGCCACCGTCTCGCGCCACTGGCCGGTCGAGGCCGAGCGCTGAGCGCCCGGCCCCGACCCGCACCCGGGTCTCAGCCCTGGGGCGTCGCCGCCGCGGCCGCCTTCGCCGCGGCCGGCAGCGCGTCGAGCACCCGGGTGACCGCCGCGTCGTCGTGGGCGGCGGAGACGAACCAGGCCTCGAACACGGACGGCGGCAGGTACACGCCGGAGGCCAGCATCGACTGGAAGAACGGGGCGTAGCGGAAGACCTCCTGGCCCTGGGCGTCCCGGTAGTCCCGCACGCCGGTGCCGGAGGTGCCGAACGCCAGGGAGAACAGGGTGCCGGCCCGCTGGATCGAGTGGTCCACGCCCTCGGCGTCGAGCGCGGCCACGAGGCCCTCGCGCACGGCGTCCGAGGCGCGCGTCACGGCCGCGTAGACGGCCTCGTCGGCGCGGGAGAGCGTGGCGTGGCCGGCGGCCATGGCCACCGGATTCCCGGAGAGGGTGCCGGCCTGGTACACCGGACCGAGCGGGGCCAGGTGGTCCATGATCTCGGCGGAGCCGCCCAGCGCGGCCGCGGGCATGCCGCCGCCGATCACCTTGCCGAAGCACCAGATGTCCGGGGTCCAGCCCTCGGGCTGTCCGGACAGGCCCCAGCCGCCCGTGGCGGTGGCGCGGAAGCCGGTGAGCACCTCGTCCCAGATCAGCAGCGCGCCGTGGCGGCGGGTGATCTCGCGCAGGAACGCGTTGAAGCCCTCGGCGGGCTCCACGACGCCCATGTTGCAGGGCACGGCCTCCGTGATGAGCGCGGCGATGCGCTCGCCGTGCTCGGCGAACACGGCCTCGACGGCGGCGCGGTCGTTGTAGTCCACCACGAGGGTCTCGGAGGCGGCGGCCTCGGTGACGCCCGCGGAGCCGGGCAGGGCGGCGGTCGCCACGCCCGAGCCGGCCGCGGCCAGCAGGCCGTCCGAGTGGCCGTGGTAGCAGCCGGCGAACTTCACGATCAGGTTGCGGCCGGTCACGCCGCGGGCCAGGCGCAGGGCCGTCATGGTGGCCTCGGTGCCGGTGGACACGAAGCGCACGCGCTCGACCGGGACCTTGGAGGCGATCAGCTCGGCCAGCGCGGTCTCCTCCAGCGTGGAGGTGCCGAAGCCGAGGCCGCGGTCCACGGCGGCGTGGACGGCCTCGACGACCTCGGGGTGCTGGTGGCCCAGCAGCATGGGGCCCCACGAGCAGACCAGGTCCACGTACTCGTTGCCCTCGACGTCGGTCAGGTACGGGCCGCGTGCGCCGGCCATGAACCGGGGCGTGCCGCCCACCGAGCCGAAGGCGCGCACGGGTGAGTCGACGCCGCCGGGGATGACGGCCTGGGCCGCGGCGAAGGCGGCGGCGTTGGTGGTCGGCTGGGACGCGGTCACAGGGACCCCTCCTTCATCCAGCGGCCGAGCTCGGCCGCCCAGTAGGTGAGCACGGAGTCGGCGCCGGCGCGCCGGATGGAGAGCACGGACTCGACGATCGAGGCCTTCCGGTCGATCCAGCCGTGCGCGGCGGCGGCCTCGATCATCGCGTACTCCCCCGAGATCTGGTACGCGGAGACGGGCACGTCCGCCATGTCCGCCACGTCGCGCACGATGTCCAGGTAGCTCATCGCGGGCTTGACCATCACCATGTCCGCGCCCTCCTCGAGGTCGAGGGCGACCTCGAGCAGGGCCTCGCTCCGGTTGGCGGCGTCCATCTGGTAGGTCTTGCGGTCGCCCGTGAGCTGGGAGTCGACGGCGTCGCGGAACGGCCCGTAGAACGCCGAGGAGTACTTCGCGGCGTAGGCGAGGATCGCGGTCTCGTGGTGGCCGGCGCCCTCGAGGGCCTCCCGGATCACGCGGACCTGGCCGTCCATCATCCCGGAGGGGCCGAGCACGTCCGCACCGGCCTCGGCCTGCGCGACGCCCATCCGGGCGTAGATCTCCAGCGTCGCGTCGTTGTCCACGGCGCCCTCGGCGGTGAGCACGCCGCAGTGGCCGTGGTCGGTGAACTCGTCCAGGCACAGGTCGGACATCACGACGAGCCCGTCCCCCACCTCCGCCTTCACGTCCCGGATGGCCCGGTTCAGGACGCCGTCCGGGTCCAGGGCGGCGCTGCCGACGGCGTCGCGCGTGGTCGGCACGCCGAACAGCATGATGCCGCCCAGGCCCAGCTCGGCGGCCTCGGCCGCGGCGGCCTTGAGCGAGTCCGCGGTGTGCTGCACGACGCCCGGCATCGAGGCGATCGGCACGGGCTCGGCGGCGCCCTCCTTGATGAAGGCCGGCAGGATCAGCTCGGCGGGGTGCAGGCGCGTCTCGGCGGCGAGGCGGCGCATCGCGGCGGACCGGCGCAGACGCCGGGGACGGTGCAGCGGGAAGGACATGACGGGGTCACACGCTCCTGGTTCGGGGACCCGTCCAGTCTAGGCGCGGAGGCTGACCGCGCGCCGGGTACAGTCATGGCGCCCCGTTCGCCGTCGAGAGGCCCGTGATGCCCCCGCGCCTGCGCCCCGGTCAGACCCTGCTGCTGGCCTCGCTCGTCTTCGGCCTGTTCTTCGGCGCGGGCAACCTGATCTTCCCCGCCGGCCTGGGCCGGGATGCGGGCACCGCGGTCACGCCGGCCACGCTCGGCTTCCTCGTCACGGCGGTGGGGCTGCCGGTCCTGGGCATCGTCGCCTCGGCGGTGACGGGGGCGCGCTCGGTCCGTGAGATGACGGCGCCCGTCTCCCGGCGCTTCGCCGTGGCGTTCACGTGCCTGCTGTACCTGACGATCGGCCCCCTCTTCGCCATCCCCCGCACCGCCACGGTGTCCTATGAGATCGGTGTCGCGCCCCTGGCGGGCGACGGCGGCCTGCGGCTGCTCGGCTTCACGGCGGCGTTCTTCGCGGTCGCCGCGGTCGCGGCGTTCCGTCCGGGCCGGCTCATGGAGTGGGTGGGGCGGTACCTGACCCCGGCGTTCCTGGTCCTGCTCGGCGCTCTGGTGGCGGCCGCCGTCGTGGCCCCGATGAGCACGGGCGCCCTGCCCTCGCCGACCCCCGCCTACGCCGACGGGGCGCTCGTGCGGGGCCTGCTGGACGGCTACGCCACGATGGACGCGCTCGCCTCGCTCGCCTTCGCGGTCGTGATCGTCGACGCCGCCCGGCGCCTGGGCGTGACGGGCCCGCGCCGCATGGCGGTGGAGCTGGGCAAGGCGGGGCTGCTCGGCGGCGCGGCGATGACGGTGGTCTACGCCTCGCTGGCGTACGTCGGCGCCACGAGCCACGGCGCGTTCGCACAGGCCGCGAACGGCGGCGACGTCCTCGCCCGCACCGCGAGCCACTTCTTCGGCACGGCGGGCGCGTACCTCATCGCGGCCATCGTCTTCGTCGCGTGCCTGAAGACCTGCATCGGACTGATCGTGGCGTGCGCCGAGATGTTCGCGGAGATGTTCCCCGGGTCCTACCGGCTGTGGGCGAGCCTCTTCCTCGTGGTGTCCTTCGCACTCGCCAACCTGGGCCTGGAGGCGATCATCGCCTGGTCCGTCCCGGTGCTGATGTTCCTCTACCCGATCGCCGTCGTCGTCATCCTGCTCGGCCTCGCCTGGGCCTGGGTGCGGGACCGCCCGGCGGTGGCCCGCTGGGTGGTCGCCTGCACGGGGCTCGCCGCCTTCTTCGACCTGCTGGGCGCCCTGCCGGAGGCGCTCGCGACGACGCCGCCCGTCACCGCCCTGACGGGCCTGGCCGGCCGGGTGCTGCCCGGCTACGCGGTCGGCTTCGGCTGGGTGGTCCCGGCGCTCGTCGGGCTGGTCGTCGGCACGCTGGCCGCCGCCTCGCGGCCCCGCCCGCGCCGGGGCGAGCGGGAGGCGATCCCGGTCACCGCCGGCCACGGGCGCACCGCCGCCGACTAGGGTGGGACACATGCCCGAACCCACCCCCGCATCCCTGCGCATCGCCGTCCTGATGGACAGCGACAACGTCTCCCCCAAGTTCGCCCCCCTGATCCTCGAGGAGCTCGCCACCTACGGCACCCCCACGATCAAGCGTGCGTACGGCGACTGGACCACGACCAACCTCAACGGCTGGAAGAAGGCGCTGAACCACCACGCGATCCAGCCGGTCCAGCAGTTCGCCTACACCGTGGGCAAGAACTCCTCGGACTCCGCGCTCATCATCGACGCGATGGACCTGCTCTGGATGGGCAACGTGGACGCGTTCGCCCTCGTCTCCTCCGACTCCGACTTCACGCGCCTGGCCACCCGCCTGCGCGAGGGCGGCAAGCGCGTGATCGGCCTGGGCGCCCGCAAGACCCCCGCCTCGCTGCGCAACGCCGTGGACCAGTTCATCTACCTCGAGCTGCTCGGCACCGCCACGGACCACGACGTCGACGACGACGAGACCGGCGAGGACGCCCCCGCCAAGGAGGAGAACGCCAAGGCGTCCGAGGGCTCCGGCCGCTCGGGGTCCCGCCGCGGCGGTCGAGGCCGCGGTCGCGGGTCCAAGACCACCGACGCCGCCGAGTCCCCCGAGGCCACGGACGCGGACGCCGAGGCCCCCGCCGCCGACGAGGCCCCCGCCGCCGACGAGGCGCCCGCCGGGGACGCCGCCGCCGGCAAGGACGGGAAGGCCGCGGAGGCGAAGTCCGGGGCCGGTCGGCGGGGCCGCCGTGCGTCGTCGTCGGACGTCACCGAGGACCCGACCCCGCCCGAGGTGCCGGTCGAAGCCGAGCCCGAGCACGACGAAGCCGAGCACGAGCACGACGAGGCCGACGCCGCCCCGCGCATCGACCTGCAGGCCGCGCTCACCAAGGCCGTCAACGCCACGAGCACCGACGACGGCTGGGCCACGCTGTCCCTGATCGGCCAGCACCTGAGCCGCACCCACGTGGACTTCGACCCGCGCGACTTCGGGCACTCCAAGCTCTCCACCCTCGTGGAGGACCAGCCGTACCTGCGCACCCGCACCGAGGGCCGCACCATGGAGGTCTCGCTGGTCCGCCGCCGCAGCCGCCGCGCCGAGGGCTGAGCGGCACGGCCCGTCGTCCCCCGCGGCCGGCGGGCCGGTCCACCGGCCGTTCACCCGCCGGCCACCCGGCCACCACGCCCGCCCGGTAGGCTCCCCGCCATGGGGAACACTCTGGGCTTCCTGCGCGGCGTCGACCGCCTGCACGCCTTCTACACGGAGAACGTGCGCATGCTCGCGCACGCGTACGACCTGACGGACGAGGAGGCCTCGGAGCTGCTCGCCAACGCGGGCTTCACCAACGTCTCGGTCGCCATCCTGCGCGACCCGCGGGTGGACATCATGGCCGCCGCCACCGGCGTGCCGGAGGACGAGACGCACGACGCCGGCCCGGCGCCGACGGAGGACGACGCGACCGACCCGGACGGCGACCGCCCCGACTGAGCCGGGCCCCGAGTGCGGCCGGGCGGCTCAGGCCGCGCCGCGCAGCACGGCCAGCACTCCGGCCGCATCCGGCGTGGGGGCCGTCCCGAGCAGGGGCAGACCCCGCCGCGCGCATGTGTCCCGGGTCGGCGCGCCGATCGCCACGAGCCGCACCCGCTCCCCCACCAGCGGCGTCAGACCCGCGGCCACGAACTCCTCCGCCGCGGACGAGCTGGTGAGCACCACGGCGGTCCCCGCCGCGACCGCGGCCAGCCGCGCGGGCGTCACGACGTCCCCCCGGCCCTCGTCCGCCGCCCCGTCGAGCAGCCGCCTGCCGGCCTGCGCCGGATACGGCACCGTCCGGTAGGCGAGCCCGGTCCGCACGTCCCAGCCCGCCGCGCGCAGGCCGTCGGCGAGGCGGGACCGGGCCCGATCGGACTGGGGCAGCCACGCGCGGGCGCCGCGGGGATGCAGGGCGGCGAGTCCGGCGATCAGGCCCTCGGCGGAGCGGTCCTCGGGCGGCAGCCACGGCGCCGCGTCGCAGCCCGCCTCGGTCAGCACCCGTGCCGTGCCCGGTCCGGTGACCGCGATCCGCGCGCCCGCCGGGACATGGCCGTCCCAGCCGACGGCCCTGAGCGCGCGCACGGTGTTGGGGCTCGTCACCACGAGCCAGCGGGACCCGTCCGAGCGCACCGGCCCGGCCGCATCACCGTCGGCCCCCGCCCAGTCCGCGAGCAGCGCGCGCAGGGGGCCGTCGTCGTCGGGCAGTGCGAAGTCGGTCAGCGGCAGGAAGCCGACCCGCAGCCGCCGCCCCGCCACCTCGGTGCCGGCGAGACCGGCCTCGAGGTCGCCGGCCTGGGCCGGCTGGCGGGTGAGCAGGACGCGCATCTCAGGCCGGGTCGTCGGGGCGCGGGGCGCCGTCGCCCCGGTCCACCCCGCGCACCGTGCCGGGCAGCAGGTCGGCGCCCTCGGCCACGAACTGCTCGGCCACGTGCACGCCGAGTGCCTCCGCGGCCACGAACAGGGTGTCCTCGAGCCACTCGTCGCCGGCCGCCGGGTCGCCGGCCACGTCGGTCGGCACCGGGTCGAGCTGCACGGACGAGGTCCGGCGCAGCACGCGCGAGCCGTCGAGGGCGGCCACCATCGCGGTCATCTCGATGCGCGGCGCGCCGGCCTCGCCGTCGGTCACGCGGGCCACGGCCCCGATCGGCGCGGCGCAGCCGGCCTCGAGGCGGCGCAGCAGGGCCCGCTCGGCGGTGACCGCCACGTGGGTGTCCCGATCGTCGACCAGCTCGAGGGCGGCGTGCAGCCTCCCGACCGGCGCCTCGGGGTCCAGGAGCGCCCGACCGAGGAAGGACTCGTCCTCGGCCCGGATCTCCACGGCCAGGGCGCCCTGCCCGGGGGCGGGCACCATGACCTCCGGGTCGATCCGCTCGGTGATCACGTGGTCCAGGCCGAGCCGGTCGAGCCCGGCACAGGCCAGGATCACGGCGTCGAGGTCACCGCGGGGCGAACCCGCGGCGGCCGGGGCGTGATCGTCGTGCTGCTCCAGCCCGGGCACGCGGGCCAGGCGGGTCTGCACGTTGCCGCGGATGTCCACCAGCTCCAGATCCGGGCGCAGCGCCTTGAGCTGGGCCACGCGGCGCGGCGAGCCCGTGCCCACCCGGGCGCCCTCGGGCAGGGTCGCCAGGGTGAGGCCGTCGCGGGCGCACAGGGCGTCCCGCAGGTCGGCCCGGGCCGGCACCGCGGCGATCTCGAGGGTCTCCGGTTGGACGGCCGGCAGGTCCTTGAGCGAGTGCACGGCCGCGTCCACGACGCCGTCGAGCACGGCGGCCCGCAGCGCCGAGGCGAACACGCCGGTGCCGCCCAGCGAGGCCAGCGAGCCGGTGGTGACGTCGCCCTCGGTGCGGATCACCACCAGCTCGTGGGCCAGGCCGGAGCGCTCCGTGAGCGTCTCGGCCACGTGGGTGGTCTGCGTGGTCGCCAGGGCGGAGCCCCGGGTGCCGATGCGCAGGGGGGTCACGGTCTCAGGCCTCCTCGGCGGGGGCCGCGGCGCCCGCCTCGTGCTCGGCCAGCCCGCGCACGGCGGCGTCGACAGCGGACGTCGTCGGCCGCGTCGAGCCGTCCCGCATCACCTTGACGCAGCAGTCCGGCCGGCACACGTCGTACCACGCCGGGAAGCAGCCGACCGCGGCGCGACCCTCGCGCCGGCCCAGCCGCTCCTCCACGATGTCCACGAGCCCGGCCACGAACCGCGGGTCGGTGCCCGGGGTGGGGCTACGACGGAACCCCACGCCCAGCCCCTCGGCGGTCTCCTTGGCCTCGGTGTCGAGGTCCCAGACCACCTCCATGTGGTCCGAGACGAACCCCAGCGGCACGACGATGAAGCCCGCCACGGCACGCCCCTGCGCGTCCGTCTCGGCGCCCTCGCCCGCGAGGTGCTCCATCGCGTCGTTGATGTCCGGCTCCAGCCACGGCACCGAGGGCGGGCCGGAGCGCGACTGGTACACGAGCGACCACGGCACGTCCGCGGCCTCGGGCACGCCGGCGAGGATCTCGCGGGCCACGTCGAGGTGCTGCGCCGAGTACACGTCCGCACCCTCGTCGCCCGGCTCCGCCCCCGCCTGCGCGCGCAGGTCTGCGGCGAGGCCGCGCGGGCCGGCCGCGGCGGCGTCGGAGGTGGGGATCGAGTGGGTCGCGAAGAGCACGTGGATCCGCGCGTCGTCCCCCAGCTCCGCGCGCAGCGACGCCAGGTCCGCGCGCAGGCCGTCCCGGAACGGCTCGATGAAGCCGGGGTGGTTGAAGTACTGGCGCGTCTTGTCCAGGTCCACCTTCCCGGTCAGGCCGGTCTGCTCCAGGGCCATGCCCATGTCCTCGCGGTACTGGCGGCACGAGGAGTAGCAGGAGTACGCGGAGGTGGTGACCGTCAGGATGCGGCGGTGCCCGTCGGCGTGCATCCGCTCGAGGGTGTCCGGGAAGTAGGGCTCCCAGTTGCGGTTGCCCCAGTACACGGGCAGGTCCAGGCCGCGGGCGGCCAGCTCGGCCTCGATGGCCGCCTTCAGCGCGCGGTTCTGCGCGTTGATGGGGCTGACGCCGCCGTTGGCGCGGTAGTGGGTGGCGACCTCCTCGAGGCGCTCGTCCGGGATGCCGCGCCCGCGCGTGACGTTGCGCAGGAACGGGATCACGTCGTCCTGGCCCTCGGGCCCGCCGAAGGAGGCGAGCAGCAGGGCGTCGTAGTCCTTGGGGGCCATCACGCCGCACACGTCGTAGTCGACGCCGGCGGCGGCCTTCTCGGGCGTCCGGAGGGCCGGGGCGACGCCGGCGTCCGGGCCGGTGTGGACGGGCGCGTCGGCGCGGGGCTCGGGGGCGGCGGTCATCAGGCCAGCACCTCCGCGATCTCGGCGGTCTCCAGACGGCGTCCGGTGTAGAACGGCACCTCGCTGCGCACGTGCAGGCGGGTCTCGTTGTTGCGCAGGTGGCGCATCATGTCCACCAGGTCCGTCAGCTCGTCCGCCTCGAGGCCCAGCAGCCACTCCCAGTCGTTCAGGCCGAACGCGCTGGTGGTGTTCGCCCACACCTGCGGGAAGTCCTGGCCGAGCTGGCCGTGCTCGCGGAGCATGCGGGCCCGCTCCTTCGGGTCCAGCAGGTACCAATCGTACGAGCGCACGAACGGGTAGAAGCACAGCCACTTCAGGGCCTTGCGGCCCATGGCGAAGGCGGGGACGTGGTCCTTGTTGAACTCGGCCATGCGATCGGCGCCCATGGCCGAGAGCACCATCGTGGTGCCCTCGAGCAGACGGGTGCGGCGCAGCTCGCGGATGGCGGCCTGCAGGTCCTCGGGCACCTGGCCGTACATCCACACCATGACGTCGCCGGCCTCGCGCATGCCCGAGACGTCGTAGACGCCGCGCACGGTCACGCCGGTCTGGGCCACCCGCGCGACGGCCTCGTCGAACTCCTTGGCGGCCTTCTTCGCGTCACGGCCCTCCAGTCCCAGCCAGCCGGGCTCGCCCTGTGGGCGGGCGAACACGGTGTAGGTGGTGAACCAGTCCTTGCCGGCCTCGGCAGGGGTGGTGGTGCTGTCCTTGGTCATGGTCCTCTTCCTTGAGATCCGATTGCGTCAGGGGTGGTCTGGGGGCGAGGTCAGCCCGCGGGCGGCGCGTCGGCGCCGAGGGTGCGGTCCACGCCGGCGACGACGGCGGCCAGCCCGGTGCCGTGCACCCAGCTGCCCACGAGGTCGAGGCCGGGCACGTCCCGTGCCCAGTCGATCAGCGTGTCCGCCTTCGCGCGGTCGGGGCCGGCCTGCGGCGGGATGGAGCGGCGCCAGCGGGTGACGGTGCGGGCGACGACGTCCTCCTCCGCCAGCGGCACCCCGGTGAGAGTCGCCGTGTCCACGAGCGCCTGCGCGAGCAGCTCCTCGTCCGCGCTGCGGTGGCCCAGGGCCTCGGGCCCGCCGCCCTGGCGGCCGTAGGACAGGCGCAGCACGTGGCGGTGGGGATGGCGGGCGACACCGTCCTCCTGCGGACGCGCGACGACCTCGCGCAGCCACGCCCACTTGGCGGTGGCGTGGGTCAGGGCCTTGGCGGCCACGTCCGTCCCGGCGCCGACCAGCACTCCGGTGCCGCGTGGCGCGTCGTCCAGGCCCGCGGCCTCGACGACGAGCGTGGCCAGCGCGATGCCCTCGCCGAGGGCGGGGCCGGCGTCGGGGTCCAGGGCCTCGGCCGAGAGCGGGGCCAGCAGGTCCCAGGCGGTGACGCCGTCCACGGCCAGCACGACGCGGTCCACGTCGAGCCCGCGGACGACCTCGTCGTCCCGGTCCGAGATCTGGGCCCACCAGCCGCCGGTGGCGGGCACGCGGGACAGGGCGGCCACCCGGACACCGCGCAGGACGGTGGCCCCGTCCTCGCGCAGCGCCTCGACGAGCCGGCCGGTGAGGCGGACCATGCCGCCGTCCAGACCGGCCACGAGCGAGCCGGGGGTCCCGGTGGACCGCAGCGCGGCGACGCCCGCGGCCAGCCCGCCGTGCTCCACGGCGGCGGCGAGCAGGCCGGGGGCCACGCGCTCCAGCTCGACGACCGCGGGGTCGGCCGAGTGGACTCCGGCGACGACGGGGGCCACGAGGCGGTCGAGCACCTCGTCGCCGAGGCGGTCGGCCACGACCTGCGCGACGGTCACCGGCTCGCCGGCCGCGAGCGCGGCGGCCCAGCGATCCATGGGGGCCTCGGCGTCCTGCCGGGCGCGCTCCAGGCCGGCCGGCGTGAGGGCGGCGGCGAGGTCCTCGGCGTCGAGGTCGCCGGGGATGCCGACGATGCCGAGACGCGGGGCGCGCACGGGGCCGGCGGGACCGTGCAGCCACGAGCCGAGGGGCTCGGGCGCGACGATCTTCTCGCCCAGCCCGAGCTCCTCCACGAGCGCGCGCACGGCGGCGCCGCGGACGGCGAACGACTCGGCGCCGCCGTCGAGTTCGAGGGTCTGGGTCTCGGGGGCCCCGGTCTCGCCGTGCGAGGGGACGTCGAGGAAGCGCGGGGAGACCGCGCCCCCGAGCACGGAGGTGGCCTCGGCGAGGGTCACGTCCCAGCCCGCCGCGGACAGTCGGTGGGCCGCGACGAGGCCGGCGATGCCGCCGCCGACCACGAGCGCCGTGCCGCTCATGCGCGCTCCTCCCGCTCGGCGGTCTCGACCCCCGGTGCCGGGTCCTGGCCCTCCCGCTCCGGCACGGGCAGGGAGTGGATCAGCTCGACCACGCGGGTCAGCACGGCCGCGTCCGTCTCCGGCGGCACGCCGTGGGCGAGGTTGACGACGTGGCCGGGCGCGACGGCGCCGGAGGCGACAACGTCGCGCACGTGGGCCTCGAGGACCTCCCACGGGGCGGCGAGCAGGGCCGGGTCGATGTTGCCCTGCAGGGGCACGGCGCCGCGTCCGTCGGGGCCGGGGTTCGCGCTGAGCCGGCGGTGCGCCTCGGCGAGCGTGAGGCGGTGGTCCACGCCGACGGCGGTCGCGCCCGCGTCACGCATGTGGTGCAGGAACTCTCCGGTGCCCGTGCCGAAGTGCAGGAGCGGGGCGCCGTCGGGGACGCCGGGCCCGGCGAGGTCGGCGACATGGGCGAGGGCCGCCGTCGAGTGCGGCTGCACGTGCTCGAGGTAGTCGTCCGCCGAGAGCGAACCGGCCCACGAGTCGAACAGCTGCGCGGCGGAGGCGCCGGACTCGAGCTGGGCGCGCAGGAACTGGCCGGACACGGTGGCCGCCCAGCCGGCCAGGGCGGCCCAGGTCTCGGGGTCGGCGTGCATCATGCGTCGCGGGCCGAAGTGGTCGCGGGAGGGACGGCCCTCCACCATGTACGCCGCCAGCGTGAAGGGGGCGCCGGCGAAGCCGATCAGGGGGCGCGGGCCCAGCTCGGCGACGGTGGCCGCGACGGCCTCGCGGATGACGTCCAGGGCGGCGTCCTCGAGGACGGGCAGCGCGGCGACGTCGTCGGCGGTGCGGACGGCCTGGCCGAGCACGGGGCCCACGCCGGGCTGGATCTCCACGTCCACGCCCGCCAGGCGCAGGGGGACCACGATGTCCGAGAAGAAGATCGCCGCGTCGACGTCGTGGCGGCGCACCGGCTGCATCGTGATCTCCCGGACCAGGTCCGGCATGAGGCAGGAGTCGAGCATCCCGATCCCCTCGCGCACCTGGCGGTACTCGGGCAGCGAACGGCCGGCCTGCCGCATGAACCACACGGGGTGGCGGTCGGGGCGCTGGCCGCGCAGCGCGCGGAGGAGCGGGCTGGCCACGGTCGAGCGTGACGGATCCTCGGTGCGCAGCGGGTGCTCGGCGGGCAGTGCCGGGACGGCCGCGGGGGTCTCGGGGGTCTGGGACAGGGCGGACATGCCCCCAGTGTCCCACCGGTCGTGTCGCGGTGGCACATCCGCGTCCTCCGTGAGCGTCGTCACACTGGCCGACGGCACCCGGGTCAGGTCCGCCTTCCCGGACGGGCGGGGCGGTCGGGGCTAGATGTAGGAGGGCATGACGTTGTTGACTCGGGTCGGTGCCAGTGAGGCCGGAGGAGC
>NZ_JALJRH010000025.1:0-20716 GCF_024519775.1 Micrococcus sp. Mcc28
CCGGTATGACAAGTACGCGATCATCTACAGGGCCGCTGTGGTCCTGAATGCTGTGCTCGCATGGTCAAAACGATTGTCAGACATGCCCTAGCTGGTGTCGTGCTGCAGTCGGACTGATCGCGCCGTTCCGGCTTCACCCCACGACACCAACCACATGACGTTGCCCGGATTGTCTCCCGCCTGATCCATACGATCGTCAGCAGGCACAGGACGACGACGGCGCTCCTCACCTGAGCCGGAGCCGACCGGCCCGACCCGCAGGCCGCCCCCTCCGCACACAGAGTGGTCACGACACGCCGTCTCGCGCAGACGCACGCGGCGTGTCGTGACCACTCTGCGGCGTCGGACCACGCTGTGGCGTCAGTGCCCCTCGGCCTCGGCGCCCTCGGACTCCTCGGCCAGGTCCTGCGGCTCGGCGTCGACGGACGCGCCCGCGAGCGCCTCCGCCACGGCGGCCAGCACGGACCCGTCGCGCAGGGCCTGCTCGGCGGCGGCCAGCTGCGGGGCCATGTACTGGTCCGGGCCGGGGCCGGGGACGCCGGCCTCGCGGATCACGCGGACGGCGGCACCGGTCGCGGCGGAGGGCTGCAGCGGGGCGCGCAGCTCGATCGCGCGGGCGGCGGCCACGAGCTCGACGGCGAGCACGCGGCGGAAGTTCTCCACGGCCGAGCGCAGCTTGCGGGCGGCGTGCCAGCCCATGGAGACGTGGTCCTCCTGCATCGCGGAGGACGGGATGGAGTCCACAGACGCGGGCACGGCCAGGCGCTTCATGTCCGAGACGAGCCCGGCCTGCGTGTACTGGGCGATCATCATGCCGGAGTCCACGCCCGGGTCGTCCACGAGGAACGCGGGCAGCCCGTGCGAGCGGGCCGGGTCCAGCATGCGGTCGGTGCGGCGCTCGGACATGCTGGCGACGTCGGCCACCGGGATGGCCAGGAAGTCCAGCACGTACGCCACGGGCGCCCCGTGGAAGTTGCCGTTCGAGCTCACCCGGCCGTCGTCGAGCACCACCGGGTTGTCCACGGTGGCGGCGAGCTCGCGCTCGGCCACGGTGCGCACGTACGCGAGGGTGTCGCGCAGGCCGCCGGCCACCTGCGGGGCGCAGCGCAGCGAGTAGGCGTCCTGCACGCGGGAGTCGCCCTCCTTGTGGCTGGCCACGATCGGCGAGCCCGCCAGGATCTTCAGCATCCGGTCGGCGGAGGTCGCCTGGCCCGGGTGGGGGCGCAGCGGCAGGTGCAGCTCCGGCACGAACACGCGGTCGGTGCCGAGCAGCGCCTCCACGGACATCGCGGCGGTGAGGTCCACGGTGTCGGCGAGCTCCTCGAGGTCGGCCAGCGCCATGATCAGAATGCCGAGCATGCCCTCGGTGCCGTTGACGAGGGCCAGGCCCTCCTTCTCCCGCAGCTCGACCGGCTCGATCCCGGCCTCGGCGAGCGCCTCGCGGGCCGGACGCAGCGCGCCGTCCGTCCCGACGACGTCGCCCTCGCCCATCAGCGCCAGGGCCACGTGGGAGAGCGGTGCGAGGTCACCGGAGCAGCCCAGGGAGCCGAACTCGCGCACGGCGGGGGTGATGCCCGCGTTGAGCATGGCCACGAAGGTCTCGACCACCACGGGGCGCACGCCCGTGCGGCCGGAGGCCAGCGTGGTGGCCCGCAGGAACATCAGCGCGCGGACGACCTCGCGCTCCACCACGGGGCCCATGCCGGCGGCGTGGGAGCGGATCAGCGACTTCTGCAGCTGCGCGCGGGACTCGAGCGGGATGTGCTTGTCCGCGAGCGCGCCGAAGCCGGTGGACACGCCGTAGGTGGGGGTCTCGGCCTCGGCCAGCGCCTCGACGTGGCGGCGCACCGCGCCGACGGTCTCGAGCACGTCGTCGGCGAGCACCACGCGGGCGTCGTGGCGGGCCACGGCGACGACGTCGTCCAGGGTGGCCCCGGACGTGCCGAGCGTGACGGTGACGGGAGGGGTGGTCATGGTGATGCGTTCTCCTTGCTGTCGGTCGATCAGACGGCCCGGCGGCCCGCGCGCCAGACCGCATGGGTCAGCGGCATGCCGGGGCGGTAGGCCAGGTGGATGGCGGCGGGGGCGTCGAGCACGTGCAGGTCGGCGCGCTTGCCGACCTCGAGGCTGCCGACGCGGTCCTGCGCCCGCAGGCCGATGGCCCCGCCGAGGGTGGCGGCGCGCACGGCCTCGGCGAGGGTCAGGTGCATCTGCAGCACGGCGGTGCCCACGTTGAAGTTCATGGACGTCGTGTAGCTGGTGCCCGGGTTGCAGTTCGAGGCCAGGGAGACCTCGATGCCGGCGTCGAGCAGGCGACGCGCGGGCGCCAGCGGGGCGCGGGTGGACAGGTCGCACGCGGGCAGGCAGCCGGCCACGGTGCCGGGCGTGCCGGTGGCCGAGGCGCGGTCCCAGCCGGTCCAGGTGCCGGCGAGGGCCTCGACGTCCGCGTCGGAGAGGTGGTTGACGTGGTCCACGGAGGCGGCGCCGAACTCCACGGCCACGCCCACGCCCGGGCCCTGCTCGATCTGGTTGCCGTGCAGGCGCACGCCCAGTCCCGCCGCCACGCCCGCGGCGAGCACGCGGCGGGTCTGCTCGGCGTCGAAGGCGCCGGTGTCGCAGAACACGTCCACCCAGCCCGCGTGCTCCCGCACGGCCTCGAGCATCGGCCCGACGACGTCGTCGAGGTAGTCCTCCGCGTCCCGGCCCGGGGGCACGAGGTGGGCGCCGAGGAAGGTCACCTCGTCCACGAGGCCCTCCTCGCGCAGCCCGGCCAGCAGGCGCGCGTGGCGGGCCTCCTCGTCCACGGTGAGCCCGTAGCCGGTCTTGGTCTCGAGGTAGGTGGTGCCGCCGGCCACCGCGTCGGCCACCCGGCCGCGGACCAATTCGGCCAGGCGGTCGTCCGAGGCGGCACGGGTGGCGGAGGTGGTCACGCCGATGCCGCCGGCCGCGTAGGACTCCCCGGCCATGCGGGCCTCGAACTCGGCGGAGCGGTCCCCGTCGAACACGAGATGCGTGTGGGAGTCCACCCAGCCCGGCAGCACGGCGCGGCCCCCCACGGACACCCGGTCGTCCGCGTCCGGGGCGTCCGCGGCGGCGCCGATCCAGGCGATGCGCTCGTCCTCGACGACGACGGCCGCGTCCGTGAGCACCCGCCCCTCGGGGTCGACGGTGGTCAGCTCGGCGATGTCGGTGATGAGCGTGGAGCGCATGGGGGCCTCTCTCTGCGGGACGGACGGGACGGGACGGCGGGGCGGGGCCTCAGGTGAGCGCCGCGACCAGATGGGCCAGCGGCGTGGCCAGCACGATGGTGAGCGCCACGCGCTCGACCCAGATCACCAGGAGGTGCCACATCTTCACGGGGATGTCCGTGGCCAGGATGGCAGGAACCACCGCGGAGAAGAAGATGATCGCGGAGACGCAGACGACGCCGATCACGAACCGGGCGACGAGGTCCTCGTGACCGGCCGCCATCGTGGCCGGGATGAACATCTCGGCGATCGAGGTGGCGGAGGCCGAGGCCAGCAGGCCGGGGTCGGAGTAGCCGAACGCCCAGAACAGCGGGTAGAAGATCACGCCGATCCACTCGAACACGGGCGTGTAGGTGGCCAGGACCAGGGCGATCAGGCCCACGGACATGATGGAGGGCAGGATCTGGAGCACCATCACGAGGCCGTCCCGGAAGTTGACCCAGATGTTCTTCGGCAGGGACGGGGCCTCGGCGAGGGTCTGCTCGGCGGCGCGACGGGCCACGCGGAAGCGGTCCCGGGTGACGGCCTGCTCGGGCGAGTGCACCGCGCCGGGGTACACCTCGTCCGGGATGCGGCTCAGCGGCGGGATGCGCACGGTGATGGCCGTGACCGCGAACGTCACCAGGAGGGTGCCGAAGAAGTACCAGAGCCAGATGTCCATCAGGTCCAGCGTCTTGGCGACGATCACCATGAAGGTCGCGGACACCGTGGAGAACCCGGCGGCGATGATCGCCGCCTCGCGGGCCGTGTAGCGGCCGCCGGTGTACATGCGGTTCGTGAGCAGCAGGCCCAGGGCGTAGGAGCCCACGAAGGAGGCCACGGCGTCGACGGCGGCGCGGCCGGGCACGCGCCAGATCGGCCGCATGGCCGGGCGCAGGTAGACGCCCACGAACTCCATGAGGCCGTAGCCGATCACGAGGGCCAGGAAGACGCCGCCGATGGGCACGATCAGGCCCACGGGCACCACGAGCTTGTCCATCAGGAACGGGCCGATGCTCTTGTCCAGGATCCAGCTCGGGCCCACGCCGAACACGACCATCGCCGAGGCGACCAGGCCGAGCACGGCGAGGAACGCGAAGACCGTCCGCGTGGTGCTGGTCCGCCAGCGGCCCGAGGCGAACGGGTACACGGCGCCGGCGGCGATGATGGCCAGGCCCACCCAGCGGTCGGCCGGGCCGAGCAGCCCGCGCACCCAGGTCACCAGGTGGTCCAGCGGGATGGAGCTCGCCCCGTTGATCGTGACGGGCACGAAGAACATGACGATGCCGATCGCCGAGTAGACGATCATGCGCCAGCGCGCCGGCGGGCGGGGCGCGTCGGCCTCGATCGCGGCCATCGCGGTGGTGTCGGTGTGCAGCTCGTGGTCTGCGGGGCGGGACGAGTCCATCGTGGTGTCCTTTCGATCGCGAGCCGGACGGGCGGACGCCCGTCCGGCTCGCGGCGGTGAAGTCGTCGGGCGGCGACGGCGCGGCGGCACCGTCGCCGTCCGACGACGTGACCGGGGGTCAGTCCCGGATCGTGGCCTCCATGGGCACACGGACGCCGCGCTCGGCGGCGACCTCGACGGCCCGGGAGTAGCCCGAGTCGACGTGACGGAAGACGCCCATGGCGGGGTCGTTCGTCAGCAGGGCGGTGAGCTTGGCCGCGGCCAGCTCGGTGCCGTCGGCCAGGCCGACCTGGCCGGCGTGGATGGAGCGGCCGATGCCGACGCCGCCGCCGTGGTGGATCGACACCCAGGTGGCGCCGGAGGAGGTGGCGGTCAGCGCGTTGAGCAGCGGCCAGTCGGCGATCGCGTCGGAGCCGTCCAGCATGGACTCGGTCTCGCGGTACGGGGAGGCCACGGAGCCGGAGTCGAGGTGGTCGCGGCCGATCACGATCGGCGCCTTGACCTTGCCCTCGGCCACGAGCTGGTTGAAGAGCAGGCCGGCCTTGTGGCGCTCGCCGTAGCCCAGCCAGCAGATGCGGGCCGGCAGGCCCTCGAACTCCACGAACTCGGCGGCGCCGTCGAGCCAGCGGTGCAGGTGCTCGTTCTCGGGGAACAGCTCCTTCAGGGCCTCGTCGGTCACGCGGATGTCCTCCGGGTCGCCGGAGAGCGCGGCCCAGCGGAACGGGCCGAGGCCCTCGCAGAACAGCGGGCGGATGTAGGCCGGGACGAAGCCCGGGAACTCGAACGCGCGGGAGTAGCCGGCCTTGCGGGCCTCGTCGCGGATGGAGTTGCCGTAGTCGAACACCTCGGCGCCGATGTCCTGGAAGCCGACCATGGCCTCGACCTGGCGGGCCATGGACTCCTGGGCCTTCTTGGTGAAGGTGTCCGGGTCGGCCTCGGCCTCGGCGTGCCAGTCCTTCTCGTCGATCTCGATCGGCAGGTAGGACAGCGGGTCGTGCGCGGAGGTCTGGTCGGTGACGATGTCGATCTCGACGGTGCCGGCCTTCTGGCGCTCGAGCAGCTCGGGGAACACCTCGGCGGCGTTGCCCACGAGGCCCACGGAGACGGCCTCGCCGTCGCGCTTGGCCTGCATGACGCGCTCGACGGCCTTGTCGATGTCCGTCTCCACCTCGTCCAGGTAGCGCTTGCCCATGCGGCGGCGCAGGCGGTCCTCCGAGACGTCCACGATCAGGCAGACGCCGCCGTTGAGGGTGACGGCCAGGGGCTGGGCGCCGCCCATGCCGCCGCAGCCGCCGGTGAGGGTCAGGGTGCCCTGGAGGGAGCCGTCGTAGCGCTTGCGGCCGATCGCGGCGAAGGTCTCGTAGGTGCCCTGCAGGATGCCCTGGGTGGCGATGTAGATCCACGAGCCGGCGGTCATCTGGCCGTACATCATCAGGCCCTCGGCCTCGAGCTCGCGGAAGGTCTTCCAGTCGGCCCAGTCGCCCACCAGGTTGGAGTTGGCGATCAGCACGCGGGGAGCCCACACGTTGGTCTTGACGACGCCGACCGGCTTGCCGGACTGCACCAGGAGGGTCTCGTCCTCCTCGAGGTCCTTGAGCGTGGCGACGATGGCGTCGTAGGCCTCCCAGGAGCGGGCCGCGCGGCCGGTGCCGCCGTAGACGACGAGGTCCTCGGGACGCTCGGCGACCTCGGGGTCCAGGTTGTTCATGAGCATCCGCAGCGGGGCCTCGGTCTGCCAGGACTTGGCGGACAGCTCGGTGCCGCGCGGGGCGCGGATGGTGCGGGACGGGTCGTGCTGGGTGAAGCCCACGGCCATGGCAGTTCCTCTCGACGGGGTGCGTGCGCCGCCGGGACGGGTGGCCCCGGTGATTTCACGGCTCGGCATGCACTTTCCGAACATTGAAACAGTGACTCGGCTCACGCGCAAGCCCGATCCGCGTGTCCCGCACCCGTTACGCTCCCTGTCATGACCACCACCCCCACCGCCTCGACGCGCACCGTGGACCGGGCCCTGGACCTGCTCGCCGCCGTCACCGAGCAGCCCCGGCTGAGCCTGACCGAGGCCGCCCGCGCCACGGAGCTGCCGGCGTCCACGGCGCTGCGCCTGCTGCGCAGCCTCGAGGGATCCGGCTTCGTGGCCCGCGACGACGACGGTGCCTACCGCCCCGGCGTGCGCCTCATCCAGCTCGGGGCGCGGGCCTTCTCCCGGGACTCGCTCGTGCAGCTGGCCCGCGGGCCGATGGACCACGTCGTGGCCGCCACGGGGGAATCCGTCTACCTCTCGGTGGCGACCCCTCCGGACTCCGCCGTCTACCTGGCGATCGTGGAGGGCACGCATTCGGTCCGCCACACGAACTGGGTCGGACGCACCGTCCCCCTGGCGGGCACGGCCGCGGGTGACGCCCTGCGCGGCCGCGTGGCCGCGGGGGACTACACGCTGCGCACCCGCTCCGTGGAGAAGGATGTCACCTCGCTGTCCGCCCCCATCAGCGTGGCGGGCACGGTGGTCGGTGCGCTCAGCACGCTCGTGCCGGCCTACCGCTGCACGGACGAGCTGGCGGTCCGGTGCGGGGCGGCCCTCGTCGCCGCCACCGACGAGCTGGCGCACCTGCTCGGGGCGGCCGACACTCCCAGGGAACGCCCAGCCGCCTCCCCTGGAAAGCCCAAGACGCGTTCGTAGGCTGAAGCCACCTCATCGAAGGTGCGAGTGATGACGGAGAAGGCCCCGGGCCCGGCGAGAGCCGGAACCGGGGCCTTTCTCTGCGGCCGGCGCCCGAGGCGCCGGTTGCGGGGATCAGCGGCGGGAGGAGACGACGCCTGCCCAGAGGCCGCCGAGCAGGCCCGCCACCGGCAGCATCCAGAACAGGTGCAGGCCCGCCCCGTAGAGGACGGTGTTGGAGAACACCGCGAACAGGCCCACGGCACCGAGGAAGCCGCCGACCACGCCACCGACCACGTAGCGCACGACGGAGCGGGCGGCCCCGCCCATCAGCAGCACGACCAGGTAGCCGGCCGCGCCCGCCAGGGCGCCGCCCACCAGGCCGAACATGAACGACTGCACCAGCACGACCCAGCCGTGGCCGGTCTCGCCCAGCGCCACGGAGCCGTTCGGATCACCCAGGTCGCCGGTGAGCACGCGCACGACGTTGCCGATGATCACGACGAGCACCGAGACGAGGATGACGCGGTTGGTGAAGCCCCAGCCCTCCACCGGGCCCAGCGGCTCGAGCACCTCCTCCTCCACCACGGCGTGGCGCACGGGGCGGGCCGGGGCGGTGTGGGCGTTCGCGGCGTGGGGCTGGACGGCGTGGCTGCCGTCGGCGTTGATGGTCATCTCTGATCTCCCGTCCCGCCCCGGGCGGGGCGCGTTCCGAGCGCCGGGGCGCCCGTCTGGTTGCACGTCTGACGTGATTTTAGGCTTTTCCCAGCCCGAGGGGGTAATGGTGACCCGTCCGCCGGGCGGGGGGCGGCTCAGAGGACGTCGGTGCGGCGGTTGGCGAGCGAGGGGAGGAACTCCCGGACCTCGTCGATCCGCTCGCGGGTGACCTCCGCGGTCACCACGGCCTCCCGCTCGTCGGCGAGCTCGGCGACGGGCAGCGCCAGCGGGTCCACGATCATCGAGTGGCCCACGGTGCCGTCCGAGCACGTGTCGGCCGCGGCCACCCACACCGTGTTCTCCACCGCGCGGGCCTTGAGCAGGGTGCGCCAGTGGTCCACCTTGTGCTCGCCGGAGAACCACGCCGCGGGGATCACGAGCACGTCCGCGCCCTCCACCGCCAGACGCCGGGACAGCTCGGGGAAGCGCAGGTCGTAGCAGGTGAGCAGGCCCAGGCGGAGCCCGCCGAGCTCGATCGCCGCGACGCCGCCGTCGCCGGGGGTGATCCGGTCCGACTCGCGGTGCGCGAACGCGTCGTAGAGGTGGAGCTTGCGGTACGCGCCCAGCCGGGCGCCGTCCGCGCCCACCGCCAGCAGCGTGTTGTAGGGACGCCGGTCCGGTCCCGGCTCGTAGCCGCCCGCGACGACGGCGATCCCGTGCTCACGCGCCAGCGCCGCCAGGCCCGCGGCGAACGGCTCCCAGGCCGCGGCGACGGCGTCGGGGAACTCCTCCCCCACCTCGCGGGCCCCGAGCATGGCCTCCTCGGGCAGCACCAGGAGCTCCGCCCCCTCGCCCGCGGCGCGGGCGGCGAGGCGGGCCATCACGGCCAGGTTCTCCTCGACGTCGCCCACGGGCCCGAACTGTCCGACGCTGATCCTCATGCCCCCAGGGTAGCCAGGCCCCTGCCGGTGGCCGTCAGCCCTGGTCAGCGCTGGGGCCAGCCGCCACGCTGGGGACCGGGCACGACGTCGGCCCGCATCGGCCGCCGTCGTCCTCCGCCCCCGATCCGCGCGGCACCGCGCGGCACGTCGACACCACAGGAGCAGACGCGATGACCACCCAGCAGCCCGACATCCCCGGCACGCCGGGGCCGATCACCCCCGACCTCGAGGAGCACACCGCCCTCACCCACCCGGACCAGCCCGTGGCCGTCCCGGCCCCGGACCAGCGCGGTCCGGCACAGGTCTCCCCCACCGGCCAGGACACCGGCGCCGACCCCGCGACCGCCGCGCAGGGCTGCCCGTACCTGACCACCGCGCACGGTGTGCGCCTGCAGGACTCGGACCACTCGCTCAAGGCCGGCCGCCGCGGCCCCACCCTGCTGCAGGACCACCACCTGCGGGAGAAGCTCAGCCACTTCGACCACGAGCGCATCCCCGAGCGCGTGGTCCACGCCCGCGGCGCCGGCGCCCACGGCGTGTTCCGCGGCTACGGCACCGCCGCGAAGATCAGCCGGGCCGGACTCTTCGCCAAGGACAAGGAGACGGAGGTGTTCGTCCGCTTCTCCACCGTGGCCGGCTCCCGCGGCTCCATGGACCTGGCCCGCGACACCCGCGGCTTCGCCACCAAGTTCTACACGGACGAGGGCACGTGGGACCTGGTGGGCAACAACATCCCCGTGTTCTTCGTGCAGGACGCCATCAAGTTCCCGGACGTGGTGCACTCGGTGAAGCCGCACCCGGACCGCGAGATCCCGCAGGCGCAGTCCGCGCACGACACGTTCTGGGACTTCGTGTCCCTGCACACCGAGGCCCAGCACCACACCCTGTGGAACATGTCCGACCGCGGCATCCCGCGCTCCTACCGCATGATGGAGGGCTTCGGCGTCCATACCTACCGCCTGATCGCGGCGGACGGCTCCACCGTGCTGGTCAAGTTCCACTGGAAGCCGATGCTCGGCGTGCACTCCGTGACCTGGGAGGAGGCGCTGCTCACCAACGGCATGGACCCGGACTTCCACCGGCGTGACCTCGCCGACGCCATCGAGGCCGGCGCCTTCCCCGAGTGGGAGCTCGGCGTGCAGGTGTTCGAGGACAACGAGGAGCAGATGTTCGAGGGCATCGACCTGCTCGACCCCACGAAGCTGGTCCCGGAGGAGCTCGCCCCCGTGCAGCCCCTCGGCCGCATGACGCTGAACGCCAACCCGTCCAACTACTTCGCGGAGACGGAGCAGGTGGCCTTCAACCCGGCCAACCTCGTGCCCGGCATCGACGTCACCAACGACCCGCTGCTGCAGGGCCGCCTCTTCTCCTACCTGGACACGCAGCTCACCCGCCTCGGCGGGCCGAACTGGAACCAGCTGCCCATCAACCGCCCGCACGCCCCGGTCAACGACATGCTGCGTGACGGCTTCCACCAGAGCGCCGTGCATCGCGGCGTGGCGCCGTACCGGCCCAACTCGCTCGACGGCGGCCTGCCGTACGAGACCCCCGCGGACGACCACGCGTTCATCGAGCACCCGGAGCCGCTGCCGGCCTCGGTGAAGGAGCGCGCGCACGCCGCGTCCTTCGACGACCACTTCTCGCAGGCGCGCCTGTTCTTCCTCTCCCTCTCCGAGGTGGAGCGCGAGCACGTGGCGCAGGCGTACACGTTCGAGCTGGGCAAGTGCTACGAGCAGACCATCCGCGAGCGCCAGCTGGCCCACCTCGCCGCGATCGACACGCGACTGGCCCAGCAGGTCGCGGACGGCCTGGGCATCCCCGTCCCCCCGCCGACCGAGACCCCGGCCGACGTGCAGCCCTCCCCCGTGCTGTCCCAGATCGGCGGGGCGTGGCCGCTCGACGGCCGTCAGGTCGGCGTCGTGGTGGGCGAGTCCGTGGACGAGAAGGAGCTGGACGCCCTCGTGCAGGGCATCCACGGTGCGGGCATGGTCCCGCTGGTCATCGCGCCGAAGGGCGGCCCCGTGGCCGGGGAGATCGTGGCCCAGCGGACCTACCTGACCGCCGCGTCCATCGAGCTGGATGCCGTGGTCGTGGCCTCGCCGGCGGCCCCCGCCGCTGACGCCGCCCCCGGCCTGGATGAGAAGGCCGGCGCCGCCGACTCCGAGGCGGTGGACCCGCGCGTCGTCAAGGTGCTGCAGGAGATGTGGCGCCACTCGAAGGCGATCCTCGCCCTCGAGTCGGCGGAGGCCGTCCTCGCGGCCGCCCAGGTGTCCGGCAAGGGCGTCGAGTCCGCGGCGGACGGCGCCTCCGCCGTCAGCCGGCTGACGGAGCTCCTGCCCGCGCACCGCGTGTGGGAGCGCTTCCCGACCACGGGTCGCCTGGCCGACTGACCCGGCGGACCCCCGGGCGCTTTCGAACGTGAGATAGGGCCTATCTCACGTTCGAAAGCGCCCATTCGCCCTCTTTCACGTTCGAAAGTGCAGGCCAGGGCGGGCCGGGCCGGGGCGGCGGGCCGGGTCAGTCCTCGATGAGGTCCCGGACCTGGACCACCTGGTCGCGGCCCGGGCCCACGCCGATCGCGGAGATCCGGCACCCGGAGAGCTTCTCGAGGGCCTCCACGTAGCGCTGGGCGTTCAGCGGCAGGTTGGTGAACGCGCGGGCACCGGAGATGTCCTCGGTCCACCCGTCGAAGTGCTCGTACACCGGCTTCGCGTGATGGAACTCGGTCTGGGTCATGGGCATGCGGTCGTGGCGCACGCCGTCCACCTCGTAGGCCACGCACACCGGGATCTTCTCGATGCCGGTGAGCACGTCCAGCTTGGTGAGGAAGTAGTCCGTGAAGCCGTTGATCCGCGCGGCGTAGTGGGCCATGACGGCGTCGTACCAGCCGGTGCGCCGCGGGCGGCCGGTGTTCACGCCGAACTCGCCGCCGGTGGTGCGCAGCTGCTCGCCCATCTCGTCGAAGAGCTCCGTGGGGAACGGGCCGGCGCCGACGCGCGTGGTGTAGGCCTTCACGATGCCGATGGTGCGGGAGAAGCGGGTGGGGCCGATGCCCGCGCCCACGGCCGCGCCGCCGGCGGTCGGGTTGGACGAGGTCACGAACGGGTAGGTGCCGTGGTCCACGTCCAGGTAGGTGGCCTGGCCGCCCTCCATGAGCACCACCTTGCCCTCGTCCAGGGCGTCGTTGAGCAGGTTCACGGAGTCCACGACCATGGGGCGCAGGCGGTCCGCGTAGCCCAGGAAGTACTCGGCGATCTCGTCCACGGTGACGGCGCGGCGGTTGTAGAGCTTCACCAGCAGCTCGTTCTTCTGCCGCAGGGCGCCCTCGATCTTCTGGCGCAGGATCGACTCGTCGAAGATGTCCTGCACGCGGATGCCCAGGCGGGCCACCTTGTCCATGTAGGTGGGGCCGATGCCGCGGCCGGTGGTGCCGATCGCACGCTTGCCCAGGAACCGCTCGGTCACCTTGTCCATGGTCTGGTGGTACGGCGCCACGAGGTGGGCGTTGGCGGAGATCTTCAGGTGCTCGCACGAGTGGCCGCGGGACTCGAGCCCGTCGATCTCCTCGAACAGCGCCTCCAGGTTCACCACCACGCCGTTGCCGATCACCGGCACCGCGTTGGGCGAGAGGATGCCGGCGGGCAGCAGCTTGAGCTCGAACTTCTCCCCGTTGACGACGACGGTGTGCCCGGCGTTGTTGCCGCCGTTCGGCTTGACGACGTAGTCCACTCGCCCGCCCAGCAGGTCGGTGGCCTTGCCCTTGCCCTCGTCGCCCCACTGGGCTCCGACGATCGCGATCGCTGGCATCTGCATCTCTCCTCAGGGCGGCGGGTCGTCCCGGACCGGCCCGTACATGGAAAACGCCCCCTTGCGGTGCGCACGGAGGCCGTACCCCCGAATCCTACCAGCGTGACGGATGCCACCCTCTGGCTACGCTGACGCCATGAGCACCGCAGCGCCCCACACCCAGCACTCGGACTTCCCCTCCCCGACCCCCACCCGCAAGGGTCCGAGCGTGGGCACGTGGCGTCCCTGGGCCGTGCTGCCGTGGGCGCTGGCCCTCCTCGCCCTGCCCTTGATCGCGCTCGCCCTGCGCTCCAACTTCGGCGCGAACGGCTGGATGACGGTCATCTACATGGTCTTCGGCGCCCTGCCCCACGAACTCGTCCTCATGGTCCTGGTGGGAAGCCTGTTCCTCCTGCCCCGCGTGAACCCGCAGGATGAGCAGCGGGGCGGCATCCGGCTGGGGCGCCTGCTGCACACGCTGCTGGGCGTCTCCTGGGGGTCCTTCGCGCTGGCCGCGATCATCTTCCCCGACGGCGGCGACCACCCGGACTCCGGCGCCACGACCCCGGTGCTCATGGACCTGCTCGGCAAGAGCACCGCGATGGACGTCGGCATCGTGGGCGGCCTCGCCCTCGTGGCCGTCAGTGCGCTCACCGGTCTCGCGGTGATCGTGGTGTGCGTGGTGCGGCGGATCCGCGCCGTTCGCTGAGCACGCTCCCGACGACGGCGGTCAGCGCGCCGACATGACGCGCGGCGGGGTGCCCCGCGGCACCGTCTCCAGCACCGCCCCGTGGGCGCCGGCCAGGCGGGCCAGGAACACGAGGTTGGCCCGCTCGACGGGGTCTGGGTCCGCGGCCACGCCGCTGACGAGGATCCGCTCCGGCGCCACGCCACGGGCGGCGGCGTGCTCCACCGTGAGGCGCGCGTGGTTCTGCGTGCCCAGCCCGGGGCGCGCCACGACCGTCAACCCCGCGTCGAGCCCGGCCGCCCGCAGCGCGCGCACGGCGTCCACAGGCCCCTCGTCGGCCTCGGTCCACGCCACGGTGATCCCGCCGGCGCCCTCGATGAGCAGGTGGTCGACGCCCGCGGCGAGGCCACGCCACCGGCCCAGCTGCTCACCCAGAGGCGGCAGAGGGGGCGTCCCCTCCCCCGCGTGGGCGACCGCGTCCACGGGGGCCATCGCGGGGCCGACCCGCGCCCCCTCGGACACGGTCAGGCGGGCCGGAGCGGCGGCGTCGAGCGCGCCGGATGCGGCGGCCGCGGCCACCAGGTCCCGGACGGTCTCGACGTCGCCGGCCTCCCCCGGTGCGACGCCCGTCTGCACCGGCTTGTCCACGTGCACGCGGAGCCCGGCCACCAGGGCACGGGCCGCGAGCGCGGCGGTGCCCCACGTCTTGCCGACGTCCGTGTCCGTGCCGGTCACGACCTCGATGCGCATGTGTCCACTCCACTCTGCTCGATTCGGATGTCCTCGCCGCCGTGCCACGGTCCGGGCGTCACGAGCACGTGCTGCGGCGCCTGGAAGGAGAGCAGGCGCAGCCACGTCGCCGGCGGCCCGGTGAGCCGGGCGTCCGGCAGCAGGCGGGCGACCTCGCGGACCACGAGGGCGGTCTCGAGCTCCGCGAGCCCGGCCCCGAGGCAGCGATGCAGGCCGAAGCCGAAGGCGAGCCGGGCGTCGTCGTGCTGTTCGCCGCTGAGGTGCAGCAGGAGCTCGTCGCCGGCGCGGACCTCGTGCTCGCCGACGCGGACGTCCGCCGTGGCGAGGCGCCGCCAGGTGGGCACCGAGGAGCTCGTCCGGAGGCACTCGGCCACGAGCTCGGCCGCGGCCGCCTCCGCCGCATCGGCTCCGGCGCCCCCGTCCGCCCCGGCGCCGAGCGCGGCCCAGCGGGCGGGGTCGGCCAGGGCGCGGGTGAGCGCGGTGGAGATGAGCAGCCGGGTGGTCTCCTGCCCGGCGATCACCAGGAAGTAGCCGAGGGAGACGATCCGCTCGTCGTCGACGCCGGCCTCGTGCAGCGCCGCGAACAGGTTGCCGGGCTGTGCGTCGTCCCCGCGCGCCTCGACGACGGCCCCGCGCAGCCACCGGTGGAAGTCGGCGGCGGAGCGGGCGAGCCGCAGCTGGCGGTCCTCGTCCGGCCAGCCCCAGAACAGTTCGAGGGAGTCGGCGCTCCAGCGGTGCAGCTGCGCCTCGGGCGGGTTGGGCACGCCGGTCAGGGCGGACATCACGCGCGCCGGGACCGCTGCCGCCACGGTGGTCGCCAGGTCCACGGCCCCGCCTGCGCGGCCGGTGTCCGCGAGGGCGGCCGTGAGGGCCATCCGGGTGGTCGCGAGGATCCGGCCGCGGGCTTCGCGCACCTTCGCCGGGGAGAAGAACGGTGCCACGACGCGACGCACCGCCCGGTGCTCCTCCCCGCCGGCGGAGGCGAGCACGGGCGGCAGCCGGAAGCGGGCGGCGGCCAGGATGCGGCGGGCCGGGCCGCTCAGCGGGACGACCGCCGTGAGGGCGTTGTCCGAGGCGAACGTCCCGGGGTCGGTGAGCACGCGCCGCAGGTCGGCGGGATCGGAGATCCGCAGGTGGTCGCCGCGCACGGCCTCCGGCCGTGGGTCGCCGTGGGCGAACGGGCAGCCCGTGGACGCGCCCCACGCCCGGGCGGCCACGCTCGCCACCGCCTCCAGCGCCGCCCGCAGCCGGGGCTCGGGGACGGCGGTGGTCACGCTCACGCGGAGGCGGGCGATGCCGTCGGGCACGCTGGGCGGGCGGAAGCATCCCACGAGGACGCCGTGCGCGCGCAGCTCCGCGGCCGCGGCGACGGCCTGCTCCGGTCCGGGCATGCGGATCGAGTGGACGGCGCCCGCCCCGACCTCCACGTGCCCGGCCAGCTCGGGCCGGCGGGTGAAGACGTCCACGGCCGTCTCCCGGGCCCGCGCGAGCCGTGCCGCGGGCTCCCCCGTGGCGGCGATCCGGCAGGCGGCCGCCGCGGAGGCGGCGAGCACGGGGGCCAGGGCCGTGTCGAAGACGAAGGTGCGGGCGGTGTTGAGCACGTGGTCGCGCCAGGACCGCGCGTCGGGCCCGCCGAACAGGGCCAGACCGCCCTGGCCGCCGAGGGCCTTCGAGCAGGTGGCGGTGACCACGACGGGCGCCTGCCCCGCCCACAGTCCCAGGGCGCCCGTGCGGCTGCCGCCGGGGACCACGCCGAGCGAGTGGGCCTCGTCCACCACGAGCAGGGCGCCGTGTTCGGCGGCCAGGGCGGCCAGGGCGGGCAGGTCGGCCTCGTCCCCCAGCACGGAGTACAGGGACTCGACCACCAGCACGATCCGTCGCGCCCGCCCTTCGGTGCGCAGCCGGTCGAGGGCGGCCCGGAAGGCGGGCACCCTGTTGTGCTCCACCGTGGTGACCGACGCGCCCGCCAGGGGGGCGAACGCCCCTGAGCGGGCGGTGACGGCGAGGGCGGCGCCGTCGCGCAGGCTCGCGTGGGCGTGCTCGTCCAGGAGGAAGGCGGTGCCCGGCCCGGCCAGGGCGCCGAGGACACCGAGGTTCGCGGTGTAGCCGGAGGAGAAGGCGAGGGCGGCATCCGCGTCGGCCAGCGCGGCGGCGGCGGACTCGAGGTCGGCGTGCGCGGGATGCGTCCCCGTGACGACGCGGGAGGCCCGCGCCCCGACCGGCCCCTCGGTGGCGATGCGCGCGGCGGCGGCCCGCACGTCCGGGTGGACGGCCAGGCCCAGGTAGTCGTTGGCGGCCAGGTCCACGACGCTCGACGACGGCGCGCCCGGCTCCGGCGGGTCGGCGCGGCGCTCCAGGCCGCGGCGCGCGCGGACGGCGGCCCGAGAGCCCAGCCACGAGGACCAGGGGTCGGCGGGCGTGCTCGTGGCCGCGCCGGCCTCGGCGGTGTTCATGCGCAGACCTCCTCGACGGCCCCGGTGACGGCCGCGCAGATCGTGGCGACGTCGTCGTCGGTGCTCACGTAGGGCGGCATCACGTACACCAGCCGCCGGAAGGGGCGCACCCATGCACCGCGGGCGACGGCGGCCCGAGTGACGGGCTCGACGTCCACGGTCCGGTCCAGCTCCACGACGCCTACCGCACCCAGGACCCGCACGTCGGTGACGGCGGGCAGGTCGGCGGCCGCCGCCAGCCCGGCGCGCAGCCCGGCCTCGACGCGGGGCACCTGGGCGGCCCAGCCGTCGCGCGGGTCGGTGAGCAGGTCGAGGGACGCGGAGGCGACCGCGCACATCAGCGGGTTGCCCATGAACGTGGGCCCGTGCAGGAGAGCCCCGGGCATGCCCCGTTCCCGCCGGGAGACCGTCTCGGCGACCTCGGCGGTGCACAGCATGGCCGCGCCCGTCATGGTGCCGCCGGTGAGCGCCTTGCCGAGGCACAGCACGTCCGGGGCGACGCCGGCCCCTTCGCACGCGAGCCAGCGGCCGGTGCGGCCGAAGCCGGTGGCGATCTCGTCGGCGATGAGCAGGAGCCCGTGCTCGTCGCACAGCTCGCGCAGCACGGTGAGGCAGCGCGGGTCGTAGACGCGCATGCCCCCCGCCCCCTGGAGCACGGGTTCGAGGATCACGCCGGCGATCTCGTCCGCATGCGCGGCGGTGAAGGCGCGGGCCTCGTCCTCCCACGCGGCGAGGGGGGCGTCGTCGGCCTCCCAGTGGCCGGCCGGAGCGGCGTCGGGTGCCATGGGTGCCGCGGCGACGCCCTCGGGCACCCAGCGTGCCGCCGGCGGGCGGGGCAGGAACAGATGCCGAGCCACGAGCGAGGTGAAGGCCGCGTGCATGCCGTCCACGGGATCGCACACGCCCATGGGCGCGGCGGTGTCCCCGTGGTAGCCGCCGCGGACCGTGAGGAATCGGCGGCGGCTGGGCCGGCCGCGCGTCGCCTGGTACTGGAGGGCGAGCTTGAGCGCAACCTCCACCGAGACCGAGCCGGAGTCGGCGAGGAACACGTGCTCGAGCGCGGCGGGGGTGTGCGCGACGAGCCGTTCCGCCAGGTCGACGGCGGGCGCGTGCGTGAGCCCGCCGAACATGACGTGCGGGAAGGCCGCGGCCTGCCGGGTCAGGGCCTCGACGAGCGCGGGGTGCCCGTGCCCGTGCACCACGGACCACCAGGACGCCATCGCGTCGATGGCGCGGTGACGCTCCCCGCCCGGCCCCTCGAGGTCGAGGTGGACGCCCCGGGCACCGCGCACGGCGTAGAGCTGGCGGGCGCCGGCGGCCCCGTAGGGGTGCCAGAGGTGGGCGGCGTCGCGGTCGAGGAGGCCGGCTTCAGCGGGGGCGGTCACGGTGCGTTCAGGCGTTGGCGGGCTCGGCCGTGCCCGCGCCCCGACGGCGCAGCCCGGGCTTCACGGCGCCCTCGGCGCCCGTGTCGGGTCGGGCGTCCTCCGCGGCCCCGGCCTCCGAGGCGACGGCCGCACCGGAGCCGCACGAGCCGGCGTCGTCCGTGCCGGCGCAGCAGCCGCCGGCCGGGGCGCCGTCGTCGGCCGTGGCCCGCCGCGCACGCTCCTCGGCGCCGAGCACGGTGAAGCCGGCGTCGGCGATCATCTGCAGATCCGCCTCGGCGTCCTGGCCCTCGGAGGTGAGGTAGTCGCCGAGGAAGATCGAGTTGGCCACCTGCAGGCCGACCGACTGCAGGGAGCGCAGGTGCATCTCGCGGCCGCCGGCGATGCGCAGCTCCTTGTCCGGGCACGCCAGGCGGACCATGGCGAGGATGCGGAGGCACTCGAGCGGGGTGAGCTGCTGGTGGCCCTGCAGCGGGGTGCCGTCGAAGGGCATGAGGAAGTTGACGGGGATGGAGTCGGAGTCCAGGTCGCGGAGCGCGAGGACGGCCTCGACGAGCTGCTCGTGCGTCTCCCCCATGCCCGCGATCAGGCCGCTGCAGGAGGACAGGCCGGCGGCGCCGGCGCGCTGCACGGTGTCCACGCGCTGCTCGTAGGTGTGGGAGGTGCAGATGGACTCGTAGTGGGACTCGGCCGTGTTGAGGTTGTGGTTGTAGGCGTCGACGCCGGCGTCCTTGAGCTTCTCGGCCTGGCCGTCCTTGAGGAAGCCGAGACACGCGCACACCTCGACGTCCGGGTGCTGGGCCTTGAGGTCGCCGACCATGCCGGCCACGCGGTCGACGTCGCGGTCCGTGGGGCCGGTGCCCGAGGCGACCATGCACACGCGCGAGGCGCCGCCGGCGATGCCCAGACCCGCCTGGCGGACGGCCTCCTCCGGCTTGAGCCACGTGTAGCGCAGGATCTCGGCCTCGGTGCCGAGCCGCTGGGAGCAGTAGGTGCAGTTCTCCGGGCAGAGGCCGGTCTTGAGGCTGACCAGGTAGTTGACCTTGACGGTGCGGCCGAAGTGCTTCTCGCGCAGGCGCGAGGCCGCCGCGACGATGCGGAACGTGTCCGCGTCCGGGGCGTCCAGCACAGCGACGGCCTCCTCAGCGGTAAGCACGTGGCCCGCCTCGATGCGGTCCACGAGGGCCTCGGGGTCGAGGGCGGCGGCGGGGCGGGGGTCGACGGCGGGGGAGTCCTGGGTGGCGGTCATGCGGGCCTCTCCGGTGGGCGGGGCTCGGCCCCGGGTGGGTCTGACTCGAGGGACTCTAACAGTGTTCATTGAACAGTGTTCAGGAGCGGGGGGCCATGACCCCGACGTCAGCGCCCGTGCCGGTCCAGAGGGACCGGCTCGGGCCGAGGCTGCTCCTCGAACGTCGTCGTCGCCGCGAGGATGCCGTGGGCGGCGGCAGCGAGCACCGCGCCGAGCAGACCGGCCACGACCGCCCGGACGCCGGCGTCGTCGATCGCGTTCAGCACCAGCCCCGGAATGACCGCGGCCCCCATCAGCAGCATCACCCACGCGGTGGAGCCGGCTCCGGCGTCAAACACGTTGCGGCGAGCCTGCTCCGCCTCGACCCGGTGATGCACCCCTCGCAAGGCGAGCATCGCCCCGAGGGCCGTGACGGCCACCAGCGTCAAACCCCACCCCAGTCCCAGATCCTGCCGCAGCCCCGCGAACACACCAGCCGAACCCACCAGGGGAGGTGCCACACCGATGCGCCACCGCCACTCACGCTCATTCCCCACCCGGCTCACAGCCCCCTGCTGGCACACGGCCCTCGGCGGTGGAGCGGCAGATCATGCGGTCGTGGCCGCCGGGATCACTCCTGCGTAAGGGGCGAATGGAACTCCGAGGCGAGCATCGCGTAGGTGGCGCCATCCACCCAGCCGCGCGTGAGATGCAGAGACTCCTCCTTGAACGTGCCCTCGTGACGCATCCCCACCTTCTCCATGATGCGCAGGCTCGGAGCGTTGTCCGCGAAGGCATGAGCCTCCACGCGCCGCACACCCAGATCGTCGAACGCGAAGCCCAGCAGGGCTCGCGCAAGCTCGGTGCCATAGCCCTGCCCGGCCTGGCGCGGATCGATCGTCCAGCCGAGCTCGGCCTGGGCGTCCCGGGCTTCCTCCCGCGGGCCGCCCTGACTCCACGCGTCCTGCACCGCGACCTTCCCGACACCGACGATGACGTCTCCGGCCCGCACGGTGAGACGGTCCCCCGCCCCGAGGTAGGACTCGCGCAGCGCGTTCTCACTCTCCGGGCGGCCGGAGGTCCACGACCACACCTGCTCACGACGGCAGAAGCTCCACACGGCGGGTGCATCGAGACCCCGGAACGGGGTGAGGGTCAGCCGGCGGGCTCGCAGCGGGAAGCAGACGCCTCGACTCGCGGCGAGCTCCAGGAGAGGGGTGGCCATGACAGACAGGGTACGAACAAAAGTTCTCGAGTCAGCCCCCGGACAGACCAGTGCCCGCACCCTGCGTCGATGTCAGATCCACGCGGCCTCTCAGGGCCCGTTGACCTCGGGCAGATCCCGCCACGGAGTCCCGCACCTGCACTGGCAGATGATCGCTTCGACCATCGTGCGGACATCCGAGAAGGGTCGACCCTGCCGGCCCGTGCGGTCTGGAGCAGCGGGGCGATCAGCTCCGATCGGGCGTCGGAGACGACGTGTGTAAGCGGCCATGAAAAGCTGCCCATAGGTGGCCAGGGAATGACCCGCTGACGG
>NZ_JALJRH010000026.1:0-20373 GCF_024519775.1 Micrococcus sp. Mcc28
GCTCCTCCGGCCTCACTGGCACCGACCCGAGTCAACAACGTCATGCCCTCCTACAGCTAGCGCGGGACCGCGCCGGCGCCTCCCCCGCCTTACAGTCATCTCGACCCTCTGAGATGGGCGCGAACAGTGTCATACTGACCAGAACAGCCCCGCCAGTCCGCCCCGGGAGGTCCCATGCCGGTCGCTGAGGCCCGCGTCAGCGTGGCCGTGTCCACGGCCGTCTTCGGCGTGCGCCCGGACCCGCACGGCGTGCCCCGCCTCTGCGTCGCCCTCGTCCCGCGGATGCGCGAGCCGTTCCTGGACCGGTGGGCGCTGCCGGGCGCGTGGCTCGGCGCGGACGAGGAGCTGGCCGACGTCGCCGCACGCGTGGCCGCCGAGTGCGTGCCCGGTCCCGTCCGTCGCCTCGAGCAGCTGGCGGCGTTCGGCGCCGTGGACCGTTCCCCCACCGGACGCGTCCTCACGGTGGCCCACTGGGCGCTCAGCCCCGCCCTGGACGACGACGGCGCCGCCCCGGCGTCCAGCCCGGACCCGGACGTGGCCGGGCTGCCCATCGGGGTCCATGTGCGCTGGCACCGGGCCGACGCGCCGCCCGCGCTGGCGTTCGACCACGCGCAGATCCTGGCGGCGGCCGTGGCGCGCCTGCGCGCGGACCTGCCGCGAGCCGGCGTCGGGCACGCGCTGCTGGGGCCCTCCTTCACCCTCGCCGAGCTGCGCGCCGTGCACGAGGCCGTCCTCGGCCGCGGCCTCGACGCCGCCAACTTCCGCCGCGCCACCCTCGCCGCCGGGCCCCTCGAGGAGACCGGCGAGGTCCGTGGCGGCACTCCGCACCGCCCGCCCAAGCTCTACCGCTACCGGCCCGCCGGGCCCGGGACCGACCCCGATCCCGCCGGGCCGGACCCCCGCCGCTGACCACCAGCCCCGACCCAGGAGTCACCCATGAGCACCCCGACCGGGACCACCGCCTCGGTGGCCCGCACCCTGACCCTGATCGACAAGGACGCCGTGCGCGGCTCCTCGTGCTCCCCCGACCTGACCCGCGGCCCCTGGGCGTTCGACGCCGGCCTGCCCGCCTACGGCCCCGGCGCATCGCAGGACGACGCCGTCCCGGCCGACGCCCCCGTGCAGGGCCGCATCCCCGAGGAGTACCAGCGGGCCTCGGACGAGGAGCTCGACTCCCGGATCAGCGCGGCGCGGCAGAGGCTCGGCGAACGCGTCGTCGTGCTGGGCCACTTCTACCAGCGCGACGAGGTCGTCCAGCACGCCGACTTCGTGGGCGACTCCTTCCAGCTCGCGCGGGCCTCCCAGGGCCGGCCCGCGGCGGAGGCGATCGTGTTCTGCGGCGTGCACTTCATGGCGGAGACCGCGGACCTGCTCTCCACCCCGGACCAGGCCGTCATCCTGCCCAACCTCGCCGCCGGCTGCTCCATGGCGGACATGGCCGACCTGGACTCGGTCGAGGACGCGTGGGAGCAGCTCGAGGCGGTCTACGGCACCGAGCCGGACGACGACGGGCGCGTGCCCCTGCTGCCCGTGACCTACTTGAACTCCTCCGCGTCCCTCAAGGGCTTCGTCGGGGAGCACGGCGGCATCGTGTGCACGTCCTCCAACGCCTCGGCCGTGCTGGACTGGGCGTTCGAGCGTGCCCAGCGCGTCCTGTTCTTCCCGGACCAGCACCTGGGCCGGAACACGGGCCGCGCCAGGGGGATCCCACTCGAGCAGATGCCGACGTGGAACCCCCGCCTGCCGCTGGGCGGGAACTCCGAGGACGCCCTGCGGGACGCGAAGGTCCTGCTGTGGCACGGCTTCTGCTCGGTGCACCGCCGCTTCACCGTGGCGCAGATCGAGCAGGCCCGCGCCGAGCACCCGGACGTCCAGGTGATCGTGCACCCCGAGTGCCCCCTGCCCGTGGTGGAGGCCGCGGACTCCTCCGGGTCCACGGACTTCATCGTCAAGGCCATCCAGGCGGCGCCGGCCGGTTCGACCTTCGCGATCGGCACCGAGATCAACCTCGTGCAGCGCCTGGCCGCCCAGCACCCCGAGCACACGATCTTCTGCCTCGATCCCGTGATCTGCCCGTGCTCCACGATGTACCGCATCCACCCCGGCTACCTCGCGTGGGTGCTCGAGGAGCTCGTGGCCGGCCGCGTGGTCAACCGGATCACCGTGCCCGCGTCCGTCGCCGACCCGGCCCGCACCGCTCTCGAGCGGATGCTGGCCGTCGCGCCGAAGCAGTCGGCCGCGCAGTCCGCCGGGGCCGGGACGTGACCCCGGCCGACCGCGCCCCGGCGACGCCGGCCCCGCCACCGGACGTGGAGCGGATCGTGGCCGCGGCGCTCGCCGAAGACGCGCCCTGGGGCGACGTCTCCTCGGAGACCTTCGTCCCGGAGCAGGCCCGGATCACCGCGCGTGTGGTGGCCCGCGAGGCCGGGGTGCTCTCCGGCACGAACGCCCTTGAGGCCGCCTTCCGGCTCGTCGACCCGGCCGTGTCCGTCACCCTGCACCTGGCCGACGGCGCCGACCTGTCCCCCGGCGCCGTCGTCGCCGAGGTCGCGGGCCCCGCCCGCTCGGTGCTGCGGGCCGAACGCGTGGCGCTGAACCTCGTCCAGCGCCTCTCCGGGATCGCCACGACGACGGCCGCCCACGTCGCCGCCGTGCGCGCCGGCGGCGGGCACGCGCGAGTGGTGGACACCCGCAAGACCACCCCGGGTCTGCGCGTGCTCGAGCGGCAGGCGGTGCGGGACGGCGGCGGGCACAACCACCGCTCCAGCCTCTCGGACGCCGTGATGCTGAAGGACAACCACCTGGCCGCGCTGGGGTTCGGCGGCGCCAGCGACCCGGGTGAGGCCCTCACCGCGGCCCTGCGCGCCGGGATGGCACGCCTGCCGCACACCACCCACGTGGAGGTGGAGGTCGACCGGCTCGAGCAGATCCCGGCGGTGCTCGCCGCCGGGGTCGGCACGATCATGCTGGACAACTTCTCGCCGGCCGAGCTGCGGACCGGCGTCGAGCTGGTGGCGGGCCGCGCCGTCGTCGAGGCCTCCGGCGGGGTGAGCCTGGAGACGATCGGGGCGATCGCGGCCACGGGCGTGGACGTGATCTCGGTGGGGGCGCTGACCCATACCGTCCGCTCCCTGGACCTGGGCCTGGACGCCGTGGTCGAGGAGGTCTCGGCGCGCCGATGAGCACCACCCTCGACCTGGATCACGCGGCCACCGCGCCCGTCCGGCGCAGCGCGCTGGAGGCGATGTGGCCCGCGCTCACGGGCGTCTACGGCAACCCGTCCTCGGCGCACGAGGCCGGCCGGGCGGCGGCGGCCCTGCTCGAGGACGCCCGCGCGCGGGTGGCCCGCGGGATCGGTGCCCGGGCCGGGCAGGTCGTGTTCACCTCGGGCGGCACGGAGGCCGACGCGCTCGCCGTGCTCGGCACGGTGCGCGCCCGGATCCTCGCCGGCCGCCCGGCAGGCCACGTGCTGACCACGGGGATCGAACACAGCGCGGTGCGGCAGTCCTGCGACCAGCTGGCCCGGCTGCACGGCGTCGAGGTCGAGCACCTCGCGCTGGACCGTGACGGCCTGACCTCCGCGGACGACCTCGCCGCCCGCCTGCGCCCGGACACGGCGCTGGTCAGCGTGCACCTGGCCCACAACGAGGTGGGCACGGTGCAGCCGATGGCCGAGCTGGCCGCCGTCGCCCGGGAGGCGGGCGTGCCGCTGCACGTGGACGCGGTGCAGGCCGCGGGGCAGATCCCGGTGGACGTGCGCGCCCTCGGGGCGGATCTCGTGGCGCTGTCCGGGCACAAGGTGGGCGGGCCCAAGGGGGTCGGCGCGCTGTGGGTGCGCCCGGGTCACGCCCTGGAACCGCTCGTGCCCGGCGGCGGCCAGGAGCGGGGCCGACGGTCCGGGACGCAGAACGTGGCCGGCGCGGCCGGGTTCGCGGCGGCCTTCGCGGAGGCCGAGGCGGAGCGCGCCGCGGCCGCGGACGCGTGGGCCGAGTTGCGGGACCGGTTCGCGGCGCGCGTGCTCGACGGCGTCCGGGGGCTCGTGCCCGACGCGCGGCTGACCGGCCATCCCGCGCGGCGGCTGCCGCGTCACGCCTCGTTCGTGCTGCCCGGCGTGAACGGCGAGTCGGTGCTGGAGGAGGCGGCCCGCCGGGGCGTGCTGTCCTCGGCGGGGTCCGCGTGCTCGGCCCACGACGCCGAGCCGTCCCCGGCCCTGCTCGCGCTGGGCCTCAGCGAGGACGAGGCCCGCACGGCCCTGCGCTGCACGTTCGGCCCGGACGCCGACGCCCCGCTGCTCGAGGCCGCGGCGGACGCGATCGTCGACGCCGTCCGGACGGTCGCCGCCCTGCGCTGAGCGGCCCCGGGCCGGTCGACCCCGCTGCCGCCGGGGCCGGCGTCGGAAGTTCACCCGAGGGTCAGCCCGAGGCCACATGTCCCTCGCCTGCGTGCCCCACCCTGGCCCCGTGAAGCAGACCACCGCATCCCTGTCCCACTCCGCCTCCCGCCGTTCGGTGCTCGCCGCGGCGTCCGCCGCCGTACTCGCCCCCGCCGCCCTCGCCGGCCCCGCCGCCGCCCGTCCGGCCCGCCACACCCCCGGTGGCCTGGTCGCGTCCCGTCTGACGCTGCCGTCCGGCGTCGCCACCGGCGACGTCACCTCGAACTCGGCCGTGCTGTGGGCGCGCTCGTCCGGCCGTTCGCGCATGCATGCCACGCTGCGCGCGGTCGACGAGGACGGGAAGGTGCTGCGCGGCCGCTTCGCTCGCGGGCTGACCCTGCGCTCCGGCTGGGTCGACGGGGCCACCGACCACACCGCGAAGATCCTCGCGGACACGCTGCCCTCCGACACCCGCTTCGAGGTGACGTACGCGTTCGAGGACGAGGCCGGCCGCCTGGGCGAGTCGGCCGTGGCCCGCTTCACGACGGCGCCCGGCGCGCGGTTCGGCCGGAAGACCTCCGCCGCCCAGTCCTTCGTGTGGACCGCGGACACCGCGGGGCAGGGCTACGGCATCAACCCGGAGATCGGCGGCATGCGCGGCTACGCGGCGATGCACGCCACGATGCCCGACTTCTTCCTGCACTCCGGCGACACGATCTACGCGGACAACCCCATCCCGGAGACCCTCGAGGTGGCCGGCGAGCCCACCTGGCGCAACCTCGTCACGGAGGAGACGTCCAAGGTCGCCGAGACGCTGAACGAGTTCCGCGGCCGCCACCGCTACAACATGATGGACGACAACCTCCGCGCCCTGTACGCGGACGTCCCCGTCATCGCCCAGTGGGACGACCACGAGACGACCAACAACTGGTGGCCGGGTGAGGTCCTCGAAGACCCGCGCTACACCCAGGTCCGTGACGTGGACACGCTGGCCGCCCGCGCCCGCCGCGCGTGGCAGGAGTACATGCCGATCGCCGACTCCACAGCCCTGCGCCGCGGCTCGGGCTTCGAGCCCGCCCGCATCTACCGCAGGATCCCCCGCGGCGCGACCCTCGACGTGTTCGCCCTGGACATGCGCACCCACAAGGGCGAGAACACCCCGGGGCTCGAGACCCACGAGACCCCGATCCTGGGCGAGGAGCAGCTGCAGTGGCTCATCCGTGGGCTGCGCGCGTCGACCGCCACGTGGAAGGTCATCGCCAACGACCTGCCGCTGGGCCTGATCGTCCCCGACGGCACGGGGCAGGAGTCCCTGTCCAATGGCGACGACGGCGCCCCGCTGGGCCGCGAGCTGGAGATCGCCCGCCTCCTGAAGGCGATCAAGGACCACCGCGTGAAGAACGTCGTGTTCCTCACCGGCGACGTCCACTACTGCGCGGCGCACCACTACTCCCCCGACCGCGCGGCGTTCACCGACTTCGAGCCGTTCTGGGAGTTCGTGGCCGGCCCCATCAACGCCGGATCGTTCGGCCCGAACACGCTGGACGGCACCTTCGGCCCGCGCCTGGACTTCGAGGCGCACGGACCGGTCATGGGCTCGCCGCGCTCCGGCGAGCACCAGTACTTCGGCCACGTCGAGATCCCCGAGGACGGCCGCGAGTTCCGGGTGCGTCTGATCAACGCCGCCGGCCGGACGGTCTACTCGCGCACGCTGACGGCGGCCTGATCCGCCGCGTCGGCGGCGTCTGCGGACCGTCAGTCGGTGATCAGGCCCTCCTCGCGGAGCCAGTCCCACGCGACCTGGGTGGGCTCCTCGCCGTCGACGTCCACCCGGGCGTTCAGGCGCGCGGCCGTCGCGTTGTCCAGGCGCGCGGTCACGGGCGCCAGCAGGTCGGCGATCTCGGGGTGCTCGGCCAGGACCTCCTCGCGCACGATGGGGGCCGCGTTGTACTTCGGGAAGAAGCCCAGCGGGTCCTGCAGGGTCGTCAGGTCCAGCGCGGCGATCCGCCCGTCCGTGGCGTACGCCTCCCCGAAGGTGCACGACCCGTCCGCCACCGCGGCGAACACCGCCCCGAGGTCCATCTGGCGCAGCCGGGATCCGGTGGGCCGTTCGATCCCGTAGGCCTCGAGCATGGGCAGGAACCCGTCGTTGCGGGCGGCGAACTCGGCGCTCACGCAGAAGGACTGGTCCTCCGTGGGGAGGTCCTTGATGTCCGCGAGCGTCTCCAGGCCGAGCTCCTCCGCCCGGTCCTGGCGCACGGAGAAGGTGTAGGTGTTGTCGAGTCCGGCCGGCGGCAGCCACACCAGGCCCTGCTGCGCGTCCTCGTCCCGGACCGCGGCCCACTGCGCCTGGGCGTCCGGGATCGGATCGGTGTGGCCCAGGTACGTGATCCAGGCCGTCCCCGTGTAGTCCCATTCGACGTCCACGACGCCTGCGACCTGGGCCTGCCGCGCGCTGAGCGAACCCGGCATGTTGGTCAGATCCTCGACGTCGGCCCCTGCGGAGCGCAGCAGGATCGCGGTGATCTTGCCGAGCACGACGCCCTCGTTGAAGTTCTTGGAGCCCACCGCCACGTGGGCGCCCTCGAGGTCGATCCCGGCGACGTCGCCGGCGGGCGTGCCCGAGGGAAGGTAGCCGCCGGCGGTGCTCAGCCCGCACCCGGACAGGACCAGGGAGGCCGCCAGGCCGAGCGCGGCGATCGCGGCACGGGCGGGGGTCCGGACGCGGCGGCGGGACGGGGTGGTCGCGCGCGGGGTGGTCATGCGAGCCCCCTCGGCGTGGCCAGCGTCTCGACGAGGCGGCCGATCCACTCGATCATCAGGGCGAGGGCGGCCACGAGGATCGCCCCCGAGACGAGCAGCGGGAAACGGAACAGGACGATCCCGGTCTGGATGAGCAGGCCGAGGCCGCCGGCGTCGATGAACGTCGCGAACGCCCCGGTGCCCACCAGCAGCACCAGGGCGGTCCGCAGACCCGCCATGATCACGGGCAGGGCCAAGGGCAGCTCCACCCGGAGCAGGGTCTGCAGCGGCGACATGCCCATGCCGCGGGCCGCCTCGACGACGGTGGGGTCGACGCCCCGCAGACCGGCCAGGGTGTTGGCCAGCACGGGCAGGAACGCGTAGAGGGACAGGGCCAGCACGGCGACCCGGAAGCCGAACCCCCACGCCATGGCGAGCAGGACGATCACACCGATCACGGGGGCGGCCTGACCGGCGTTGGCCAGCCCCATGGCGACGGGGGTGAACCGCCGGGCGGCGGGGCGGCTGAGCAGCACGCCGAGCGGGATGGCCGTCGCCACGACCAGAACGGTGGACACGCCGACGAGGGCCAGGTGCTCGGCGGTGAGGCGCAGGACGGTGGGCCAGGTCAGCAGCCGGGCCTCGACGTCGTCGAGGGCGGCCCCGCGCACCCAGACGGTCCACCCGATCAGCAGGGCGGCCACCAGCAGCGGCAGGCCGATCAGGAGCAGGCGGTCCTCGGCGGAGGCCGCACGCAGCCGGGCGATCATGGCCGAGCCTGCTCGTCGCCGGCGCGGGCGTGCGCGCGCAGTGTCGGATAGTCGAGCAGACCGATGACCGTGCCATCACGGACCACGGCGATCTCCTCCGCCGGGGCCGTGACCAGCGCCGCGAGGGCCTCGCTGATCGGGGTGGCCGCGTCGAGCACGGGCCCGCCCGGCAGCGGGCCCGTCGGGTGCGGTGCGATCGGGCGCAGCGGCAGCGAGTCGACCGACCGCAGCCCCAGCCGCTTGAGCCCCGCCCCCGACCCCACGAAGTCGGCCACGAACTCGGTGGCCGGCCGCGCCAGGACCTCTTCGGGGGTGGCGTACTGGGCCACGTGCGCGCCGGGTTCGAGCACCAGGATCCGGTCGCCCAGGAGCACGGCCTCATCCACGTCGTGGGTGACCATCACGATGGTCTTGCCCACCCTGGCCTGGATGTCGAGCATCTCCTGCTGCAGGCGCTGGCGGGTGAGGGGGTCCACGGCGCCGAAGGGCTCGTCCATGAGCAGCACGGGTGGATCCGCCGCGAGGCCCCGGGCCACGCCGACGCGCTGCTGCTGTCCGCCGGACAGCTCGCGCGGGAAGCGGTCTCGATAGATCGCCGGGTCCAGGCCGACGAGGTCGAGCAGCTCGTCCACGCGGTCGGCGATGCGCCGGCGGTCCCACTTGAGCAGGCGCGGCACCAGCCCGACGTTCTCGGCGACGGACAGGTGGGGCATCATCCCGCCACCCTGCACGACGTAGCCGATCTGACGGCGCAGCCGGGTGGGGTCGCGGCGTGTGATGTCCTCCCCACCGATCAGGATCCGCCCGGAGGTGGGCTCGATGAGGCGGTTGATCATCTTCAGCGAGGTGGTCTTGCCGCAGCCGGACGGGCCGACGAACACCACGGTCTCCCCCGCGGGGATGATGAGGTCCAGGGCGTCCACGGCGGGACGGTCCTGCCCCGGATAGAGCTTCGTCAGGGACTCGAGACGGATCTCGGCCCCGGCGTCACGGTCGGTGCTCATGCGCGCAGTCCCTTCGAGATGGTGAGCCGGCCGAGCAGCACGAGCAGCCCGTCCAGGACGAGGGCGACGACGACGATGCCGAGGGTGCCCACGAGGGCGTAGTTCAACGCGTTGGCGCCGCCCAGGGAGACCAGCCCCGTGAAGATGTACGAGCCCAGTCCGGGCCCCAGGACGTAGGCCGCGACCGCGGCCACGCCCATGCCGAGCTGGCCGGCGACCCGGATGCCGGTGAGGATCACGGGCCAGGCCAGCGGGAGACGCACCCGGGTGAACAGCGCCACCGGCCCCATGCCCATCCCCCGGGCGGCCTCCAGCACCTCCGGGTCCACGCCGCGCAGACCCACGAGCGCGTTGCGGAGGATGGGCAGCAGGGCATAGAAGACCACCACCACGACGGCGGGGACGGTGCCGATGCCCACCAGGGGGATCAGGACGCCGATGAGCGCGAAGGAGGGCAGGGTCAGCCCGACGGCCGTGAAGGCGTTCGCGATCGGGGTCAGGGCCTTGATCCGCGTGGCGATCACGGCCAGCGCGATGGCGAGCACGGTGGCGATGGCCAGCGCCTGCAGCACGAGCCACCCGTGCTGCCACGCCCGGAAGAGGATGTCGGGCCAGCGTGAGGCGAGGAACTCGCTCATGCGGCCTCCACGCCGGCAGCGCGCCCCTGGGCGGCCCGGGCGTCTGCGGGGCGGGGCAGGACCGTCATCGTCGTCTCCTTCGGTCCGGGTGGGTCGGGCGTGCTCTTGCACGCTCCCCGAGATGGTGGCGCTCCCTGTGTTCTGCGCCACGAAGGGGGTCACCGGCACCGCCAAGGATGGCCTACCGACCGGGCGACGGGCAGGACGGCCTGCGCTAGCGTGTCGGCCATGTCTCGCTCCCACTCCGATGCCCTCGACGCGTCCGGCCCCGACTCCGGGGGCGCCGTCGCCGTGCCCCGCCGCCGCGTCGGCCTGCTGCCCCGCATCCTCGTCGCGATCGTGGCCGGCGTCCTCGTCGGCCTGGTCGCGCCGACCTGGCTCGTGCAGGCCTTCGCCACCTTCAACGGGCTGTTCTCGAACTTCCTGGGTTTCATCGTCCCGGTGCTGATCCTGGCGCTCGTCGCCCCCGCGATCGGCGACATCGGCCGGGGCGCGGGGAAGCTGCTGGCCCTGACCGGCGGCATCGCCTACGGCTCCACCCTGGTCGGCGGCTTCGGCGCCCTGCTGGTCTGCCTGCTCGTCTTCCCGCTGATCCTCACGCCCGGGTCCTTCGAGGGGATGGCCAACCCTGAGGACGCGCTGCTCGGCCCGCTGTTCGAGGTGCAGATGGACCCGCCCTTCGGCGTGATGACGGCCCTGCTGCTCGCGTTCGTGCTCGGCATCGGCCTGACGATGCTGCCGCGCGGCGCCCTGCACGAGAGCTTCGACCAGCTGCGATCGATCATCGAGCGGGTCGTCATGGGCCTGATCGTGCCGCTGCTGCCCGTCTACATCTTCGGCGTGTTCCTGAACATGACCGCCGCCGGTGAGGTCTTCAAGGTCATCACCACGTTCCTCGGCGTGATCCTGCTGGTCTTCGGCCTCACCGTGGTGCTGCTGCTCCTCCAGTACGTCGTCGCGGGCGCGATCGCGGGCCGCAACCCGTTCACGGCACTGAAGACGATGCTGCCGGCCTACGCGACGGCCCTGGGCACCTCGTCCTCGGCGGCGACCATCCCGGTGACCCTGCGCCAGACCCTGCTGCTCGGCGTGCGCCGGCCGATCGCCTCGTTCGTCGTGCCGCTGTGCGCGACGATCCACCTGGCCGGCTCCACCGTGAAGATCGTCTCGTTCTCCATCGCGGTGCTGTTCCTCTCGGGCCAGTCGATCGACGTCCCGGTGTTCGTGGGCTTCATCTTCATGCTGGGCGTCACCATGGTCGCGGCGCCCGGCGTGCCCGGCGGCGCGATCGTGGCGGCCTCGGGCCTGCTGACCTCGATGCTCGGCTTCACCGAGCCGCAGGTCGCGCTCATGGTCGCCACGTACATCGCCATCGACTCCTTCGGCACCGCCACCAACGTGACCGGCGACGCCGCCATCGCGATGATCGTCGACAAGATCGCCGGAGACCGTCTCATCGAGGACTCCGAGGACGAGGGCCTGGAGCGCCTCGACGACGAGGGGGCCGCGACCGGCGCCGACGCCGGCTGACCCGCCCCGCACACACCACGGCCCCCTCCCTGTCTGCAGCTCAGGGAGGGGGCCGTCGTCGGGACGGGCGGTGTCAGCCGCGCAGATCCCGCTCCGCCTCGGCGCGCACCGCGCGCCGCTGCCCCGGGGAACGCACGACGACGTCGCTCATCTCCTCGAGCGTCTTGCCCTTGGTCTCGGGGACGAAGGCCGCCACGAAGGCCAGGGACAGCGCCGCCATGACCGCGTACAGACCGTAGGCGAGGGTCAGGCCGATGTCCGCCAACCACGGGAACGTGGTGGAGACGGTGAAGTTCGCCGCCCACTGCGCGGCGGCGGCCACGGCGAGCGCGCCGGCGCGGATGCGGTTCGGGAACATCTCGCCCAGCAGCACCCAGACCAGCGGACCCCAGGTGGCGCCGAAGAACACCACGAAGGCGTTCGCGGCCACCAGCGCCACCGTGGACCACGGCTGCGGCAGGGAGACGGACTCGGCGCCGCCGGTCTGCGCGAAGGAGAAGGCCAGTGCCATCAGGCCGAGGCTGACCGTCATGCCGGCGGAGCCGACGATCAGCATGGGGCGACGGCCGACGCGGTCCACCAGGGCGATCGCGATGAGGGTGACGGCGATGTTCGTGACCGAGGTGATCACGGTGACCGTGAGGGCGTCCGACTCCCCGAAGCCCACCGAACGCCACAGGGTGGTGGAGTAGTAGAAGATCACGTTGACGCCCACGGCCTGCTGGAAGACGGAGAGCAGGATGCCGATCCACACGATCGGCTGCAGGCCCGCCGACGGTCCGCGCAGGTCCGCCAGCGACTCGCGGCGCTCCGAGTCCAGCGAGCGCCGGATGTCCTCGATCATCAGGTTCACCCGGTCCACACCGGTGAACTCGTGCAGGACCTCGGCCGCCTCGTCCGTGCGGCCGCGGGCGACCAGGTAGCGCGGGGACTCCGGCAGCTTCAGGGCGAACAGGCCGTACAGCACCGCCGGGACGGCCTCGGCCAGGAACATCCAGCGCCAGGCGTCGACGCCGAGCCAGAACGGCTGCGCCGCTCCCCCGGCCATCGTCGCGAAGAGCGCGTCCGTGAGGAGCGCGGCGAAGATGCCGAGGACGATCGCCAGCTGCTGGAGCGAGCCGAGGCGACCGCGCACATGGGCCGGGCTGACCTCCGCGATGTACGCCGGAGCGATCACGGACGCGGCGCCCACGCCCAGGCCGCCGACCACGCGCCAGAAGATCAGGTCGACCACGCCGAACGCCAGGCCCGAGCCGATGGCGGAGACCAGGAACAGGATCGCGGCGATCACCATCACGGGCACGCGGCCGCGGCGGTTGGCGATCGGCCCGGCGAACCAGGCGCCGAGCGCGCAGCCGATCAGCGCCGAGGAGACGGCGAAGCCCGTCAGACCGGCGCCGAGGCCGAACTCCCCGGCGAGGGCGTCCACGGCACCGTTGATGACAGAGGTGTCGAAGCCGAACAGGAAACCGCCGAGCGCGGCGGCGACCGAGATGCCGACCACCTTGGCGTTGAGGCGAGACGTCGCGGCGCCGCCGGACCGGGTCGCTGTCATGGTGGGTCCTCTCTGGGTGGCGCCCGACGGCCCGCTGCGCGCCGGTGCGTCCGCACAGTGTGTTCTCCGCTCAGCGAGCGTGCAAGTCGCACAGCCCTTCTCCCCGCCCCCCGAGGAGGCGGCGGGACATCAGGGGGAACCGTGCCCGCTGCGCCCGCCGTGGTCGCCGCCGTGCCGGGAGGTCTGCCGCACAGGGCTGCGGCAGACGGCGCCTCGGGTCACGGGGCAGAATGAGGGCCATGTTCGTCGTCCTGGGCCCCGCCCCCGCCTCCGTCGGCAGCCCCGGCGCCTGGTGGGCCCTGGACGGGGAAGGCGACGGCGCCTCTCCCCTGGGATCCTGCGCCGCCGGGTCCGTGGCCGGGCTCGTGGCCGGTCTGCCCGCCCGCCTGGGCGTGGACCCGAGCACGGTCCGCTGGGTGCTCGCCGACGTCGGGACGGAGTACGCCGCCTGGCTGGTGGCGGGGGTGCGGGTGGATCGGTGCTGGGACCTGGCCCTCGTCCAGCGGATCCTGCGGCACGCGGCAACGGCGCCGGGCAGCGGGGTGCGTTACACGCCCGTGGCGCAGCTCGAGGTCGCCGACCCGACGGAACCCGAGCGCCCGGCGCGGGTGCCCGCCGGTCAGGAGTCCTTCTTCGACCTGCCGGACGAGTCCGGCCCCACCCCGGACGTCACCGTGCTCGCGGCCGAGCTGGCCGCGCAGCGGGCGGCCGTCGAGGGCTCAGCCCACCCCCACCGGCTGCGGCTGCTCGCGGCGGCGGAGTCGCAGGGCGCACTCGTGGCCGCGGAGATCCGGGCGGCGGGTCTGCCGTGGGACCGGGGCGTGCACGAGGCGCTCCTCGCCGAGCAGCTCGGCCCCCGGCCTGCACCGGGCGAGCGTCCCGCCCGCCTGCAGGCCCTGGCCGAACGCATCGCCGAGGTCCTGGGCTCCCCCGGGCTGAGCCCCGACTCGCAGCCCAGCCTGCTGCGGGCGCTGCAGACGGCGGGCGTGGCCGTGGAGTCCACGCGGCAGTGGGACCTGAAGCACTGGATCGACGCCGGCGGCGCGGAACGCGAGGCGCGGGCCGCGCTGCTCGCGCCGCTGCTGGAGTACAAGGCCCTGGCCCGGCTGTGGACGGCCAACGGCTGGCACTGGCTGGACCAGTGGATCGGCGACGACGGCCGGTTCCACGCCGCCTACCTGGTCGGCGGCGTGGTGACCGGGCGGTGGGCCGCCCACGGCGGTGGGGCCATGCAGGTCCCGGCCGGGGTGCGCGACGCCGTCCGCGCAGACCCCGGGTGGACGCTGACCGTGGCCGACGCCTCCCAGGTGGAGCCGCGCATCCTCGCCGCGATGGCCGCCGACGAGGCGCTGGCCCGTGCCGGGACCACGCCCGACCTGTACCGGGAGGTGGCGGAGCAGGGCCGGGCGGCCGGCACCGCGCTGGCCGACCGCGGGCGCGCGAAGGTCGCCCTGCTGGGTGCGATGTACGGCTCGACGACGGGCGACTCCGCGGCGCTCATGCCGCACCTGCGCCGGCTCTACCCGCGGGCGATCGGCCTGCTCGAGCGGGCGGCCTCCGTCGGCGAGGGAGGCGGCCAGGTGTCCACGTGGCTGGGCCGCTGGTCCCCCGCACCGGGGCGGAAGTGGCAGGAGTCCGTGTCCGACGTCGGCACCCAGGCCGCCGAGTCCGCGGCCCGGCGACGGCGGCGCTCCCAGGGCCGCTTCACCCGGAACTTCGTGGTGCAGGGCACCGCGGCCGAGTGGGCGCTGTGCTGGATGGGCGAGATCCGCCGTCGACTGCGGTCTGCGGGCATGCGCACGGAACTCGTGTTCTTCGTCCACGACGAGGTCGTCCTGCACGGCCCGGCCACGGAGGCCGAGGCCGTGCGGACGGTCGTGACGGAGTCCGCGAGCGCCGCCGGCCGCCTGCTGTTCGGCCCCGCCCCCGTGGACTTCCCGCTCACCGTCTCCAGCGTGGGGTCGTACGCGGACGCGAAGTGAGGGGCGGCAGGGCGTCGACCGCGGTCATGGCCTCCGTGCGCCGCACCGGGCCGAGGACCCTGGGACCTGGCACGATGCGGGACGAGGGCCGATCCTGGAGAGCGCCCGAGACACCCCCGAGAAGGAGACCGCATTGCCCGTCGCCCCGCGTCCGTCCGACGGCGCCGCGTCCTCGGTCTTCACCCCGCACCAGCAGCGCATCCTCGCGGTGCTCCTCATCCCGATCTTCATGTCCCTGCTGGCCGTGTCCAGCATCAACGTGGCCCTGCCCGCCCTGCAGCGGGGCCTGGACGCCAGCGACGCGGAGCTGCAGTGGGCCATCTCCGGCTACACCCTCGTGTTCGGCATGGTGCTCGTGCCGGCGGGCCGGGCGGGTGACCTCTTCGGCCGCCGCCGGCTGTTCATGGTGGGCCTCGGCGTGTTCGCGCTCGGTGCGCTCCTGTCCGGCCTGGCGCCCACGGGCGTCCTGCTCGTGCTCGCGCGCCTGGTCATGGGCGTGGGCGCGGGCCTGCTCAATCCGCAGGTCACCGGCTTCATCCAGGGCGAGTTCTCCGGCACCTCCCGCGCCCGGGCGTTCGGGGCGCTTGGTGCCGTCGTCGGGGTGTCCGTGGCGGTGGGGCCGCTGCTCAGCGGCGGGCTCATCGCGTGGCTCGGCGGCGACCTCGGCTGGCGCGCGACCTTCCTGGTGAACGTGCCGATCGCCCTCGGCGCCCTCGTCGTGGCCCGCCACTGGCTGCCACGCACCGCCCCCGAGCGGGCGCGGCGCCCGGACCTGGACCCGGTCGGCGTCGTCCTGCTGGCCGGCGCCCTCGTGGCCGTCATGCTCCCGTTCCTGGACCGTGAGCTCGGGCCGTGGCGGTTCGTGCTCGTGCCCGTCGGCATCGGCCTGGCCGCCCTCTGGACACGCTGGGAGGCCCGCTACGCCCGACGGGGCCGCGCCCCGATGGTGGACCTGCGCCTGTTCCAGACCCGCAGCTTCGCGTGCGGCGCCCTGCTGATCGCCATCTACTTCACCGGCTCGACCAGCATGTTCGTGGTGATCGCCATGTTCATGCAGAACGGGCTGGGCTACCCGGCGCTGCACGCCGCACTCATCGGCCTTCCCTCGGCGGTCATGTCGAGCGTGATGTCCACCGTGGCCGGTCGCGTGGTGCTGCGCACGGGCCGGAAGATCGTCGTCCTCGGCATCGCGCTGGCGCTGCTCGCCGTCGTGGGCTCCATCGGGGTGGCGTGGGCCAACCGGGAGTTCGGCCTGAGCCCGTGGTGGCTGCTGCTCACCCTCGCCATCTTGGGTGCCGGGCAGGGGCTGGTGGTCTCCCCCAACCAGACCCTCAGCCTGGCCGAGGTCCCGCCGCGGCACTCCGGCACGGCCGGCGGCGTCCTGCAGACCGGCCAGCGCGTCGGCACGGCCGTCGGCACCGCCGTGATCGTGGGGGTGTTCCTGGGCGTCGCCTCCGGTGCCGACTGGGACGGGGCGTTCATGGCCGCCTTCACCCTGGTGGCGGGGTGCATGGCGCTCGCGCTCCTCGTCGCACTCGCGGACCTGCGCGGACCACGGACGGCGGCGCCCCGTGGCTGAGCCCCGCCCCGGCGACGTGCGCGTCACCCCCGGCCCCGGCGCACCCCGCGGGCTGGTCATCCCCGCGGGCGAACTCGTCGAGCGCTTCTCCCACGCCTCCGGCCCGGGCGGTCAGGGCGTGAACACGGCGGACTCGCGGGTCCAGCTCAGTCTGGACCTGGCGGCCACCTCCGCCCTCGACGACGTCCAGCGCGCCCGCGTCCTCGCACGGCTGGCGCCCCGGCTGGCCGGCACGGTGCTCACCGTCAGCGTGGCGGAGCACCGGGCCCAGCGGCGCAACCGGGTGGCCGCCCGCGAGCGGCTCGCGGCGCTGCTGCGCGAGGCCCTCGCCCCGCCGACGCCGCGGCGGGCCACGACGCCGACGCGCGGCTCCCGGCGGCGCCGGCTGGAGGCCAAACGCCGTCGCTCCGAGGTGAAGCGCACGCGCCGCCGCCCCGGCCTCGACTGAGGCCGCTCGCAGGCGGCGGCTCAGTCCCGCGCGGTCACCCCACGGCCGGCGGCCGAGCGGTGACCCCACGCGTCGCCACGCCGGGCGAGGTAGTCCTCTTCGGGCCAGCTGCTCACCCCGGACACGCGCATCCTCACCACCCGGCCGTCGTCGCCGAGGTCGAACGGGATGCGCTCCCCCGACGCGCCGAAGCCGTCCTCGTCCTCGGGCAGGAACGTGGTGGCGTCCAGCGCTCGCAGCTCGTGCATCCTGTCCCGGGGGCCGGGGGTTCCGGGGTCGATCAGCACGAGGCGCTCGCCGGCGCGAACCACGTCCGTCTCGCCCCACAGGGAGACGTAGCGGCCGGTCAGCCGGTCGAGGTCGTCGGTCGTGACACCGGTGGGCAGCGCCTGCCCGTCGGCGGCGTCCTGGGCGAGCAGGTCGATGAGCTCGACGAGGCCCACCGCGAGCGCGTCCGCCGGACCGTCCACGGCGTTGGTGAGCACGCTGACGGTCAGACCGGTGGCCGGGTCCACCAGGGTCCGGGTGATCTGCCCGGGGAAGCCGCCGGAGTGGCCCACGAGCCGTCGTCCGCCCACGCTGATCCCGATCAGGCCGAGCCCGTAGGTGCCGGTCCCGGTCCCCCGCGGGAAGGAGGCCTCGGCCCGGTGCATCAGGCGCAGCGCGTGCTCGTCCAGCAGCTCACGCCGATCCAGTGCGAGAGCGGAGAAGAAGCGGCTGAGCTCCTCCGCCGTGGAGACGAAGCCGGTGGCCGCGGCCAGCGCGCCGGTGGCGGTCGGTGCCACGCTCACCCGACGCCCACGGCCGTGGGCCCGGGTGTGGCCGACGACGGCCCGGCCCGCCGCGTCGTCGTCGATCTCGGGGCGGGTGTCGGTGAGGCCGAGCGGGACGAGGATGTCCTCCGTGACGTGCTCGGCGTAGCCGCGGCCCGTGGCTGCCTCGATGATCGCCCCGAGCAGGCCGTACCCGATGTTCGAATACTTGAACCGCTCCTGCGGGGCGTAGGTGGCGCCGTGCTCCCGGACGATCGCGCGCAGGGCGTCGGCGTCCGGGAAGGGGCCGTCGAGCTGCCAGTGGTCCGCGTCCACCCCGTCGCGGATGGCGCCGGAGGTGTGCGAGAGCAGCTCGCGGACGGTGACCCGGGCCAGCGGGGTGGCGGCACAGTCGGGCAGTCGTCCGGCCACGGTGTCGTCCAGGCGCAGACGACCGGTGGCGACCAGGCGCAGCACGGCGACGGCCGTGAAGGTCTTGGAATGGCTGGCCACGCGGAACAGGTGGCCGGTGGTCAGCTCCGCCCCGGTGGCCTCGTCGGCCACCCCGAACGCGGCGGAGAGCACCAGCTCGTCGCCGAGCCGCACGGCCACCTGGGCGCCGGGTACGTGCTGCGTCTCCACCTGGGTGGCCAGCCACCGGGACAGGTACGGGGCCGCCTCCCGGAGGCGGTCGAGGGACGGAGCGGGCGGCGGGGCGGGGGTGGTCCGGGTCACGAGAGGCCACTGTACGATGCCGGCCGCGCGGGCTCAGGCGCGGGCGTTCTGCGATTCCGGGGCCAGGGGCGCGTGGGCGGGGTTGGACAGGGAGAGCACGACGGCGGCCACGCGCGGGTGCTCGAGGAGGGCGTCCTCCACGCGCTGGAGCAGGACCGCGGCCTCGCTCTCCCGCTCGTCCCCGGCCAGGTCCACGGCCCCGACGACGAAGAGCTTCTCCGGGCCGACGTACTCGAGGTGCAGGTAGCTCACGGAGAGCACCTCGGGCCGCTCCAGCAGCCAGCGCAGCACCCGGGTCCGGATCACCGGGTCGGCGACCTCGCCGACGAGGAATGCCATGTTCCGCGAGAGCAGGAAGATCGCGACGACGCCCAGCAGCACGCCCACCAGGATCGAGCCGGCGGCGTCCCACCGGGGGTCCCCGGTGAGCTGGTGCAGGGCGAGGGCCGCCGCCGCGATGGCCAGGCCGATCAGGGCCGAGGCGTCCTCCACCCACACGGCGCGCAGCGTGGGGTCCGAGGTCTGGCGCAGGAACGTGGCATCGCTGATGTGCCGCCGCTCCGCGTCGCGGCGGACGCGCCGGTGCGCGTTCAGGAACGAGGCGCCCTCGAGCACGAACGCGACGGCGAGCACGATGTACGCGATCGTGTACTCCGCCTCCTCCTCAGGGGCGGACCAGGCCGTGATCCCGTGCCAGACCGAGACCGCCGAGCCCACCGCGAACAGGCCGAAGGCCGCGACCATCGACCACACGTAGGCCGCCCGCCCGTAGCCCAGCGGGTGCCGCGCGTCGGGGGCTCGGCCGGCCCGACGCTCCGCCAGCAGCAGGAAGACCTCATTGCCGGCATCGGCCCAGGAGTGCGCGGCCTCCGCCACCATCGCGGCTGAGCCGGTGACCGCGCCCACGATCGACTTGACGACGGCGATCACCGTGTTCACGCCGAGGGCGATCAGGACGGTCAGCAGGCTCTCGCCGCCGGACTCGGCGGCGGGCGGGGCGACGGCGGGCGGGGTACGGGTCATCCCCCGAGTCTGCCCCTGCAGGCGGGTGCCGGGCCAGGCTCGCCATGTCCGGGTCCGCCGGTCCGGGAGCGCGAGAGGGGGTCCACGCGGATCGGCGTCGCCGAGCCCGTGAGGTCTCCGCGTGCGCGGCCTAGCTGTAGGAGGGCATGACGTTGTTGACTCGGGTCGGTGCCAGTGAGGCCGGAGGAGCGTCTCCGCAGGAGGTATGAGGCCGATGGTAGTTGTAGTGGTTCACCCACACCTGCAGGGCCTCACGCCGAGTTTGCTCTGAGGAGTACGGGCGGGCGTAGAGGACCTCATCGACCATCAGCCGGTTGTACCGTTCGACCTTCCCGTTATGGCGCGGGGTGTATGGGCGGATCCGGTGGTGCCGGCCCCCGAGCGAGACCACCTTCCCGGTGAAGTCCACGGCCCGGTAGTTGTTCCCGTTGTCCGTGATCACCCGGTCCACGGTGATGCCGTGGGCGGCGAAGAACGCCCTCGCCCGGCAGAAGAACCCGATCGTGGTCACCGCCTTCTCGTCCTCCAACGCTTCGGTGTAGGCCAGGCGGGTGTACCCGTCGATCGCCGAGTGCAGGTAGGTGTACCCGACCCGTCGGCCAGGCCCGCGCTTGGCCGCTCGCGCGTTCTCGGAGTCCCGGCCGTGAGCACGCCAGCCGCCCCCCTCGGGGATGCGCCCGATCTTCTTCACGTCCAGGTGCACCATGTGCCCCGGGCCGCGGGCGGTGATCTTCTGGGGTCGTTGGCGCAGGTCCTCACCCGTGGGCGCGAGGTCTGGCAACCGGGAGATGCCCAGCCGGTGCAGCCACCTGCCCACCGTTCGGAGGCACACCCGGTGGCCCTCGGAGACGAGGTGGTGATGGATGCGCCGTGCGGACCACTTGCGCTCCCGCCGCAGGGCGTGGATCCGGGCGACCAAGACCGGATCGAGCTGGGCGGGAGAGCGTCGTGGTCGGCAGGAGCGGTCTTGCAGTCCTGCCTCGCCCTCGGCGCGGTAGCGGGCGACCCAGGTGGCCACCGTGGGCCGGCTCACCCGGAACTCGGCGGCCACGTGTGCCTGCGGGATCCCGTCGTGCAGGTGGCGGTGGACCATCCTGAGTCGGCCGGTGGGGGTCAGGGGTGCGTTAGCGTGAGTCATGAGTGGGTCTCTTCTGGCAGGTGGGTTGTTGAGGAACTTCCATCCTGCGGGGGCGTGTCAACTTGTCTGTGTAAGCGGGGTGGTCACAGGTAGGGGTTGATCCGG
>NZ_JALJRH010000027.1:0-19538 GCF_024519775.1 Micrococcus sp. Mcc28
CCCCTGACCTTCTGCATGCCATGCAGACGCGCTACCAACTGCGCCATACCCCCAGATGTGGGCGTCGCCCGCGATGTTCACGCGCCGTTTCCGGCCCGTTCGCCTCGCTGGCAACTCGACCAGCGTACACGGTCCCCGCGCGGGCACCAAATCGGCGTCCGGGCCGAGGCGCCCTCAGATGTTGTAGCCCTCGAAGGTCCAGTCGCCCCAGCCCTCGGCCCCGGTGTCGGCAGTGAACGCGCCCTGCAGCACGGCGGCGCGAGCGTTGCCGATCCGTTCCATCGCCGCGAAGGCCTCGCCCTCGTGACGCAGGAGCAGCCCCGTGGCCGCGCGGATCAGCGCACCGTGGGCCACGACGAGCAGAGTCTGGGCACCACCGTCGCGCGGAGTGTCTGCCCAGTGCGGGGGCACGTGTCCGCGCAGCGCACGCAGGGCCCGCTCGCCGCCCCCGCGCAGGGTCTCCCCGCCCACGGGGCCGGCGTCGAGAGCCGGCTCGGGCCGCCAGAGGCGGTGCTCGTCCGGCCAGCGTTCCGCGATGGAACTGAGCTCCAGGCCCTCCCACTCTCCCCCGGCCAGCTCCATCAGCTCCGGGTCGACGGCCACGGACGCCGCGCCCACCCGGGCTTGGAGGACGATCTCGGCCGTGCGCCGCGCCCGGGCCAGCGGGGAGCACACGGCCACGAGCTCCTCCGCGTCCTCGATCAGGTCGCCCACGGGCCCGCCGGCGGCGCGACGCGCCTGGCCCTCCCCCTCGGCGTTCAGCTCGATGTCCGTGTGCCCCTGGTACCGGTCCAGGGCGTTCCAGTCGGTCTCGCCGTGTCGCAGCAGGATCAGGCGCATCTCCCGGCCCGCTCAGGAGGCGTGCGAGGCGGAGGCGCCGTCGTCCTGGGCGGCCGCGTCCGGTCGGGTGCTCTCCTCCGGCAGGCCGAGGTCGATCGCCGGGGTGTCCTTCCACAGGCGGTCCAGCGCGTAGAACTCGCGGTCCTCGCGATGCTGGACGTGCACCACGAAGTGTCCGTAGTCGAGCAGCACCCAGTGGCCGTCGGACCGGCCCTCGCGACGCAACGGCTTGAGCTGCTCGTCCTTCAGCAGCGCCTCCTCGACGCCGTCGACGATCGCGTTGACCTGACGCTCCGAGGCGCCGGAGGCGATCAGGAAGGCGTCGGTGAGGCCGAGCCGCTCGGCGACGTCGAACGCGACGATGTGCGTGCCGAGCTTGTCCGCGGCGGCGGCCGCGGCGGTGGTGAGGGCGTCCAGGGTGGTCTGGGGAACGGTCACGAGGTCTCCTCTTCCGAGACGTAGAGGTGGTGCTTGGCGATGTATTGGACGACGCCGTCCGGGACGAGATACCAGACGGGCCGGCCCCGGCGGACGCGCTCCCGGCAGTCCGTGGAGGAGATCGCCATGGCGGGGATCTCCATCAGGGAGACGTCGGCGCCCAGGCCCATGTCCGAGAGGTCGTGGCCGGGACGGGTGACACCGACGAAGTGCGCCAGGTCCCAGAGTTCGTCCACGTCCTTCCACGTGAGGATCTGGCCCATGGCGTCCGCGCCGGTGATGAAGAACAGCTCGGCGTCCGGGTGCAGGCGGCGCAGGTCCCGCAGCGTGTCCACGGTGTAGGTCACGCCGGGGCGGTCGATGTCCACGCGGGAGACGGTGAACCGGGGGTTGGAGGCGGTGGCCACCACGGTCATGAGGTAGCGGTCCTCGGCCGGGGAGACCTGCCGGTCCGACTTCTGCCACGGCTGGCCCGTGGGGACGAAGACGACCTCGTCCAGCTCGAACTCGGCGGCCACCTCGGAGGCGGCCACGAGGTGCCCGTGGTGGATCGGGTCGAAGGTGCCGCCCATGATGCCGAGGCGACGACGGTGCGCGCCCCCGGCGGTGGGCGCGGGGACGGGTGTGCGGGAGGCGACGGTCATGCGCTCAGGAGACGAACGGACGGCCCGCCGCGTCGCCCCCGGCGGAGGCGGCGACGCGGCGGGCCGGTGAGACGTCAGTGACCGGAGGTGTGCGAGCCGCGGCCGGTGCCGTGGTGCTGGACCGCGGTGGTGGGCTCGGGCAGGCGCAGCGCGCGGGAGCGCATGGACATGGTGGCGGCCAGGGCGGCCATCAGCAGCGCGAAGACGAGCAGGCCGTACCAGATGGGGTCCATCGGCAGCTCGTTGACGACGTGGTGGCCCTCCTCGGCGGCGGCCAGGATCAGGGAGGTGTTCAGCATGGATGCTCCTCGGTGCAGCGGGTCAGACGGCCGGGCCGGGGCCGGGCCGAAGGGGTCCTGGTGTCCATCGTAGCCCGGCTCAGCGGCGGATCTGCCCGTCGCCGCGCAGGATCCACTTGGTGGTCGTGAGCTCCTCCAGGCCCATGGGCCCGCGGGCGTGCATCTTCTGGGTGGAGATGCCCACTTCGGCGCCGAGGCCGAGCTCGCCGCCGTCGGTGAAGCGCGTGGACGCGTTCACGATGACGGCCGCGGCGTCCACCTCGGTGATGAACCGCTCGGCCGCGGCCAGGTCGTTCGTGACGATGGCCTCGGTGTGGCCCGTGGACCACCGGCCGATGTGCTCGATCGCCTGGTCGAGGGAGTCCACGACGCGCACGGCCATCTCCATGTCCAGGTACTCGGTGCCCCAGTCCTCCTCGGTGGCGTCCACGGCGTCCCGGGCGTGGTCGCCGCGGTCGGCGAGCGTGGGCAGCCAGGCCCGCGCGGCCTCGTCCACGTGCAGCAGCACGCCGGCACGGGTGAGGGCGCGCAGCACTTCTCGGCCCACCTCCTCCGCGTCCCGGTGGAGCAGCAGGGTCTCGGCCGCATTGCACACGGAGGTGCGGTGGGTCTTCGAGTTGAGCACGATGTCCACCGCCATCTGCTTGGGTGCGGAGGCGTCCACGTACAGGTGCACGTTGCCCTCACCCGTCTCGATCACGGGCACCCGGGCCTCACGGACCACGCGCTGGATCAGCTCACGGCCGCCGCGCGGGACGAGGACGTCCACCGCGCCACGGGCGGCCATCAGGGCGGCGACGCCAGGACGTCCGAGGTCGTCGATGCCCTGGATGATGTTGGGGTCGAAGCCCTGGTCCACGAGCGCCTCCCGCAGCACCTGGATCAGGACCGCATTGGTGGACTCCGCGGCCGAGCCGCCGCGCAGGATCACGCCGTTGCCCGACTTCAGGGCGATGCCGGCGATGTCCACCGTGACGTTCGGACGGGCCTCGTACACGGCGCCCACGACGCCCAGGGGCACCCGCACCTGGCTCATCCGCACGCCGTTGGGCAGCGGGCCGCCGCGGACCACGGTGCCCACGGGGTCCGGCAGGCCGGCCAGGGTCTCCAGGGCGAGGGCCAGCGCCTCGACGCGCGCCTCGTCCAGCTTGAGGCGGTCCAGCATGGCCGCCGAGGTGCCGGCCTCGCGGCCGCGGCTGCGGTCCTCGCGGTTGGCCGTGATGATCGCGGCCGCGTTGGCGCGCAGGGCCTCGGCCATGTGGCGCAGGACGGCGTCCTTGCGGACGCGGCCGGCGGTGGCCAGCTCGGGCACGGCCTGACGCGCCCACTCGGCCCGTTGGCGGACGGCCTCCTCGACCTCGGGCGTCGGCGCCTCGGCGTCCTGGCGGCCGGACTGATCCTGGGGTGCGGTGCTCTCGGTGGTCTGCATGCCCCCAGCCTATCGAGCGCCCCGGACGAGGCACGAGGCCCCGGTCCGTCGCCGCGGCCGGAGCCCGTGCCGGTCAGCGCTGCGGCGGAGCCAGGCGCACCCAGTCGTCGGCGTGCACGACGACGCCGTCGTAGCCCGCGCCCAGGTCCTCGCGGAGGTCGGCGGTCGTCCGCCCGAGCATGGCGGGCAGCTGCGACGAGGAGTACTGCACGAGGCCGCGCGCCCGCACCCGGCCGTGCGCGTCCACGATCTCGACGACGTCGCCCGGCGTGAAGTCGCCCGTGCAGCCGGTGATGCCCGCGGCCAGCAGGGAGCGGCCGCGGTCGATCGCCCCGGCCACCGCGCCGTCGTCGATGACGAGCCGGCCCCGGACCTCCGCCGTGAGGCCGAGCCACGCCGCGCGCGCGGACCGGCGGCGGCCGGTGGCGGAGAACCACGTGCCCACGTCCTCCCCCGCGAACGCGGCGCCCGCGTTCGCGGCCGAGGTGAGCAGGGTCGGGATGCCGGTGGTGGCCGCGATGCCGGCCGCGTCCACCTTGGTCACCATGCCGCCCGTGCCCACGCCCGCGGAACCGGGCACGCGCACGTCGACGCCGGCCAGATCGTCGTCCGAGGTGACCTCCGGGATGCGCCGTGCGTCCGGGTTCGAGGGGTGGCCCGTGTAGAGGGCGTCCACGTCCGAGAGCAGGACCAGCAGGTCCGCCTTGCAGAGGTTGGCGGTGAGGGCCGCGAGGCGGTCGTTGTCGCCGAAGCGGATCTCGCGCGTGGCCACGGCGTCGTTCTCGTTCACGATCGGCATCACGTCGAGCGTGAGCAGCCGCGACAGGGCGCGGTGCGCGTTCGTGTACTGGGTGCGCCGCATGAGCTCCTCGGCGGTGAGGAGCACCTGCGCCACCTCCGTGTCGTGCCGGCCGAAGCTCGTGGTGTAGTGCGCCATGAGCTTGCTCTGGCCGACCGCCGCCGAGGCCTGCTGGGTGGCGGTGTCCTTGGGGCGTCGGCCCAGCCCGAGGTGGGGGAAGCCGGCCGCGACGGCACCGGAGGACACGAGCACCACCTGGGTGCCCTTCTGCCGCTCGGCGGCGAGGACGTCCACGAGCCGGTCGATGGCCTCCACGTCCAGGCCGTCCGGGGTGGTCAACGAGGACGAGCCGATCTTCACGACCACTCGGCGTGCGGCCTGCATCGTCTCCCGCGAGGTCACGGGGTTGGCCCGCGGGTCCTCAGAGCCGCGCGTGGCGGGGGTCGGATAGCGGGTGACGACGGTGCGCCGCACGGACATGGATCATCCCTCTCGATCGTCGGTGTCGGTCCACAGGCCGGAGCGTCGCTCGGCCTCCATCTCGGCCCGGGTCGCCGCACGGGCGGCCCGGCGGGCATCCTGCTCGGCGCGCTTCTCCGCGCGGGTCGCGCGGGTGCGCTCGTCGAGCCGCAGGTCGGTGCCACGGGGCCCGGCGAGCAGCTCGGCTCCCGCGGACAGCGTGGGCTCCCAGTGGAAGACCACGCCCGTGACGTCGTCGCCGATCACGACGGCGTCGCCCGGCCTCGCACCGGCCTTGAACAGGCCGTCCTCGACGCCGGCCCGCTGGAGCCGGTCCGCAAGGTAGCCGATCGCCTCGTCGTTCTGGAAGTCCGTCTGGGCGACCCACCGCTCGGGCTTCTCGCCGCGCACGCGGAACAGCGGCTCGAGGTTGCGTTCCTCGCGGCGGATCGTGAATTCGGCCCGCTCGCCACGGCGGCGATGCCGGCGCGGCACCTCGACGGGCGCGGCCGGCGCGGGCTCGACCACCCGGGAACGGGCCTCCGCCACGAGCTCGGCCATGGCGTACTTGAGGGCGTCCAGGCCCTCGCGGGCCAGCGCGGAGATGTCGAAGACCCGCAGGCCACGGCCCTCGAGCTCGTCGCGGACCATGTCCGCCATCGCGGCGCCGTCGGGCAGGTCGGTCTTGTTCAGGGCGATGAGGCGGGGCCGCTCGTTCAGCGGTACGACGCCCTCCCCGCCCTGGGAGAAGACGGGCTCCACCGCGTAGGCCTCGAGCTCGGCCTCGATGGCCTCGAAGTCGGCGATCGGGTCGCGGTCGGACTCGAGGCTGCCGCAGTCGAGGACGTGCACGAGCGCGGCGCAGCGCTCGACGTGGCGCAGGAACTCCAGGCCGAGGCCGCGGCCCTCCGAGGCACCGGGGATCAGGCCCGGGACGTCGGCCACGGTGAAGCGCACGTCGCCGGCCTGCACGACCCCGAGGTTGGGCACGAGCGTGGTGAACGGGTAGTCCGCGATCTTGGGACGGGCCGCAGACAGGGCAGCGATGAGGGAGGACTTGCCGGCCGAGGGGAAGCCCACGAGCGCGACGTCCGCCACGGTCTTGATCTCGAGCGTCAGGTCCCGGCTCTCCCCCGGCAGGCCGAGCAGCGCGAAGCCGGGCGCCTTGCGCTTCACGGAGGCCAGAGCCGCGTTGCCGAGGCCGCCCTGACCGCCGGCGGCGGCGACGTAGGTCGCGCCCTCCCCCACGAGATCGGCCACGATGTTGCCCTGCTCATCCTTGACCACCGTGCCGTCCGGCACGGGCAGCACGAGCGACTGGCCTTTCTTGCCCTCGCGGTGGTCGCCCATGCCCGGCTGGCCGTTCTCAGCGGACCGGTGCGGGGCGTGGTGGTAGTCCAGCAGCGTGGTGGTCTGCGAGTCCACCACGAGGGTGATGTCGCCGCCGTCGCCCCCGTCGCCGCCGTCGGGGCCACCCAGGGGCTTGAACTTCTCGCGATGCACGGAGACGCACCCGTGCCCGCCGTTGCCGGCGGTGAGGTGGAGGACCACGCGGTCCACGAAGGCTGCCATGGGAGTGCTCCTAGGGGCTGGAGGGATCGGACTCAGACGGCCCAGGGGCCGGAGACGCCGACGGCGGGGGCGGGGCCGGTGGATGCCGGCCCCCCCCCCGCCGGGGCGTCAGGGGGTGCGGGTGTCCTCGCCGGGCGAGGGTCCGCACGCAGACCGCACGAGTGTCAGATCACTCCGCGGCGGGGACGATGTCCACGACCTTGCGGCCGCGGCGCTGGCCGAAGGCCACGGAGCCCGCGGACAGCGCGAAGAGGGTGTCGTCCTTGCCGCGGCCGACGTTGCGGCCCGGGTGGAACTTGGTGCCACGCTGGCGGACGATGATCTCGCCGGCGTTGACGTCCTCGCCGCCGTAGCGCTTGACGCCGAGGTACTGCGGGTTCGAGTCGCGGCCGTTCTTCGAGGAACTGCCGGCCTTCTTATGTGCCATTGCTGTTGCCTAACCTCTCGGATGCTCGGTTTCGCCGGTGCCGGTGACGGCTCAGGCGATCCCGGTGATCTTGACCGTGGACAGCTCAGAGCGGTGGCCCTGGCGCTTCTTGTAGCCGGTCTTGTTCTTGTACTTCATGATGACGACCTTCTTGCCACGGGAGTGGGAGACGACCTCGGCGGTCACCTTCACACCGGCGGCATCGGCGCCAGCCTTGACCTCGTCCCCGTCCACCAGCATCAGAGCGGGCAGCTCGACGGAGCCACCGGTCTCAGCGGGAACGCGGTCAAGGGTAACGAGGTCTCCGACGGAAACCTTCTCCTGGCGGCCGCCAGCGCGGACAATCGCGTACACCACTTGGGACTCACTTCTCTCGACGTTTCAATGGATCAGATCGGGTTCTGCTCGCCCGCACCTCGACCGCGGCTGCGTCCGGGTCCGGCGGTCCCTCACCGGGACATGCGGGAGCGTGCGGGCGGTGAACACCGATGGTCCAGCATACTCGCTGCCGGGCATCCGGACCAAACAGAGGCGTGTCGGCGCGTCGCCGCCGCCCGGGGCAGGCCCGGGGCGGCGGCACCGACGACGGTCAGCGGCCGCGACGGGCCAGGTCGGCGGCCTTCACGCCGACGCCGAGCATCACCGGGGCGGCACCCTGCGGCTCGGCGGGGGTGGACGCCTCGGCCACGGCCGCCGTGAAGCGGCCGCCCTGGGCGCCGCTGGGCGCGGCCTGGACCTGGACGTGGACGCCGTCGGACGACACGGCACGACGCGAGCGCCGGCGCGGCGATCCGGGCGCCGGGGCCGCCTGGGCCTCGGTCGGGGCGTCCGCGGCGGACGCCTGGTCCGCGTCCGCCGTGGGCTCCGCCGTCGGCTCGGTCGCCGCAGGCTCCACCATCACGGCCTCCTCGACGGCGGCCGGGGCGGCGGGCTGCTCGTGGACCTCGGTGGCGTCCGTGGACTCCTCGGGCGAGGGCTCGGTGGCCTCCACCGGAGCCGCGTCCGTGCGGTCGGCCGTCCGCTCGGCGGACGCGTCCGCACCGGCGGCCGGACGGACGACGCCGTCGCTCGAGGCCCGGCGGGACCGGCGGCGCCGGGGCGCCAGGGCATCCTCGGCGGGCACGGGCGCCGAGGCATCCTCGACCGGCTCCGATGCGTCCTCCGCGGGCGCGGCCGCCGAGGACTCGGCGTCCGCGGCGTCGTGCCGCGACGGCGTCGCGCGCTCCGCGCCCTGGTCCTCGGCGTCGGTCTCGGTCGAGGCCGCCTCGCCGTCCCGCCGGGACCGCCCACGGCCACCCCGACGACGCCGGGACCGGCGGGGACGGTCGTCCTGCGCGTCCGCGTCCTCCGGGGACTCGGCCTCCTCGGCCTGCGCGACCGGGTCCTGGTGCTCGGGGGCCTCGGCGGCGGCCGGCTCGGCCTCCTCCTCCGTCTGACGGGGCTGATCGGCGGACTCGGCGGGGCCGTCGTCGTGTGACCGCGCGGCATCCTCAGAGCCCGCGACCTCGGCGCCGGTGTCCCCCGACTCCTCGGTGCGGCCCCGGCCGCGGCGGCGGCCCCGACGGCGCCGGCGACGCGGCGTCTCCTCCTCGTCCGCCCCGGCCGGCTGCCCGGCCTTCGCGGGCCCGGCCGACGCAGCCTCGACGGCCTCGGCCACTGAGTCCTCGGCGGCGTCCGCCGCCTGCTCGGCGGGGGCGGGCTCCTGCGCGGGGGTCTCGTCCTCGGCCACCTTGCCGGAGGCCTTCGCGATCGAGTGCAGGGCGACCCGGGCGGCCTCGGCCCGCTCACGGCGCTGCCGCTCGTCCTCGGAGTCGACGTGCTCGGCGCCCGTCGTCGTGGCCGCGGCGGCGTGGGCGTGCTCGCCCTCGCCGTCGCCCCGGCGCCGGCGACGACGGCGGCCCTCCGCTTCGCCGCGCTGCTCACCGCCGGAGCGGCCCCGCTCGACGGGGGTGTCCTTGATGATGATGCCGCGGCCGGCGCAGTGCTCGCAGGTCTCCGAGAACACCTCCACGAGCCCGGTGCCCATGCGCTTGCGCGTCATCTGGACCAGGCCGAGCGAGGTCACCTCGGCGACCTGGTGCTTCGTGCGGTCCCGGCCCAGGCACTCCACGAGACGGCGCAGCACGAGGTCGCGGTTGGCCTCGAGCACCATGTCGATGAAGTCGATGACGATGATGCCGCCGATGTCCCGCAGGCGCAGCTGCCGGACGATCTCCTCGGCGGCCTCGAGGTTGTTCTTGGTGACGGTCTCCTCGAGGTTGCCGCCGGAGCCCGTGAACTTGCCGGTGTTCACGTCCACCACGGTCATGGCCTCGGTGCGGTCGATCACGAGCGAGCCGCCGGAGGGCAGGTACACCTTGCGCTCGAGCGCCTTGTGGAGCTGCTCGTCCACGCGGTGGGTGGCGTACAGGTCCTCGCCGTCGTGGTCCTCCGGCACCCAGTGGTGCAACCGGTCCAGCAGGTGCGGGGCCACGTAGGTCACGTAGGCCTCGATGTTGTCCCACGTGGCCTCGCCCTGCACGAGCATGGCGGAGAAGTCCTCGTTGAAGACGTCGCGGACCGTCTTGATGGTCAGGTCCGGCTCGGCGTAGAGCAGCTCGGGGGCGAGCACCTTGGTGCCGGACGCCTTCTCCTGGATGCCCTCCCACTGGGCGCGCAGACGGTTGATGTCGTTCTGCAGCTCCTGCTCGGAGGTGCCCTCGGCCGCGGTGCGCACGATCACGCCGGCGTCCTGCGGCAGGTGGTCCTTGAGGATCTTCTTCAGACGCGAGCGCTCCACGTCCGGCAGCTTGCGGGAGATGCCGGTCATCGAGCCTCCCGGCACGTACACGAGGTAGCGGCCGGGCAGGGAGACCTGGCTGGTCAGACGGGCGCCCTTGTGGCCCACCGGGTCCTTGGTGACCTGGACGAGCACGGTGTCGCCGGACTTGAGCGCGTTCTCGATCTTCCTCGGCTTGCCGTCCAGCTGGGCGGCGTCCCAGTTGACCTCGCCCGCGTAGAGCACGGCGTTGCGTCCGCGGCCGATGTCCACGAACGCGGCCTCCATGGACGGCAGCACGTTCTGGACCTTGCCCAGGTACACGTTGCCGATCATCGAGTCCTGCGTGGTGTGCGAGACGAAGTGCTCGGCCAGCACGCCGTCCTCGAGCACGGCGATCTGGATGCGCTGGTCGCGCTGGCGCACCAGCATCTTGCGGTCCACGGCCTCGCGGCGGGCCAGGAACTCGGCCTCGGTGATCACGGTGCGGCGACGCCCGCCCGAGCGGGAGTCGCGGCGGCGCTGGCGCTTCGCCTCGAGCCGGGTGGAGCCCTTGACGCTCTGGACGGTGTCCGAGGCGGTGCTCACGGCCTGGCGCGGCGCGCGCACGCGGGTGACGGTGTGCTCGGGATCGCCGGCCTCGCCGCCGTCGAGCTCCATGTCCACCTCGCCGCGGCGGCGTCGGCGGCGCCGGCGGGAGACCACGGCGCCCTCGGCCCGGTCCTCGGACTCTCCGGCGTCCTCGTCCTCGGAGCGCTGCCGGGACGTGGTCTCGGTGCGCAGGACCTCGATCAGGTTCGCCGGCACGGCGAACGGGTCGGTCGGGTCGACCTGCAGCGTCGGCGCGCTCGGCTCCTCGGGCGCGTCCGCGGCGTCGTCGGACGCGGGGGTCCGCTCCGGCTGAACCGCCCCGGCGGCGGTGTCCGCCGCGGTCTGCGTCACGGCCTGCTCGGCCGTCTCCTCCACGCGTTCGTCTGCGCGGGTCGTGTCCTCGTTGTTGGCCGCCATGGCAGCACCTCCCGCCGACCGACGACGCCACACTCGCCGCCGCCCGGCGTGTCCGCGTCCGCCGCCGGCCGCGTTGCCCCGGGCGCCGTGCGCCACGGGTGCGCCGGGAGGCGGACTCCGAGAAGTCATCGGGTGGACCGCGTCGACCGTCAGGGCCCGGCGCGGAACCGCTGCGCCCTCGAGATCGGGGCCTGGGCGTCACGTGCCGTCCGCCGGCCGGCGCACGGACGCGCACGGGCGAAGCCCGGCGTCCACCTCCCGCACGATGCTCGACGCGGGGGCGCCTCGGCGGCGGCCCGACGTCGGGCGCGCAGCGGGCTGCCCCGCGGTGTGGCCACGGGACGGCCAGGGCCGATTCTCTCACATCCGCCCCGGGCACGCGCCTAGAATCGTGTCCATGCCTGCGACCCCGCTGACGGACGACATCCGCCTCTCCCCCGCCGACGACATCCCCGCCGAGGAGGCCCGGCTCACCTGGTACGCCCGGCCCGCGGGCACGGCGGCGCTGCTCCTGATCACCTCGCTCGTGGCGCTGACGGCCACCATCATCATCATCGTCGAGCGCGCCCTCCTCACCGCGGACCCGACGCACCGCACGTCCTGCGACCTCAACCCGTGGGTGTCCTGCGGCCAGGTGATGCAGTCGTGGCAGGCCCACACCTTCGGCTTCCCGAACACGTACATCGGCGTGGTCGCGTTCTCCGTGCTCATCACCGTGGGGATGTCCCTGCTCGCCGGCGCCCGCTTCGCCCGCTGGTACTGGCTGCTGATGAACGCGGGGATCCTGGCGGGCTTCGCGTTCTGCGTGTGGCTCTGGTACTCGGCCGTCTACAGCATCGGCACGCTCTGCCTCTACTGCATGATCGTGTGGGCCATGGTCATCGCCCAGCTCGTGCTCGTGACGTCCCGGAACCTGCAGACCGGCACGCTGCCGGCCCCGGCCGGTCTCGTCCGCCTCGCCCGGGAGCTGGCCTGGCCCGTGATCGTGCTCCTCTACGTCCTGGTGTTCGCCTCGATCCTGCTGGAACTGGGCCTCGGGGTCATCGGGATCGACTGAGCCCGCGCTCCCCCACCGGGCACGACGACGGCGGCCGGTCACCCCACCAGGGTGACCGGCCGCCGTCGTGCGGGCCCGGAACGGGCTCAGCCGAACCAGATCGCGAGCTCGCGCTCGGCCGAAAGGGTCGAGTCCGAACCGTGGACGAGGTTCTTCTGGACGGCCTCGCCCCAGTCCCGGCCCAGGTCGCCGCGGATGGTGCCCGGGGCGGCCACGGTGGGGTCGGTCTTGCCGGCCAGCGAGCGGAACCCCTCGATCACCGAATCGCCCGTGACGCGCGCGGCCACCACGGGGCCGGAGGCCATGAACGCGACCAGCGGCTCGAAGAACGGCTTGCCCTGGTGCTCCTCGTAGTGGCGCTCCAGCATGGCACGGGTGGGCGTGAGCATCTTCAGATCGGCGATCACGTAGCCCTTGCGCTCGATGCGCGCGAGGATCTCGCCGACCAGGTTGCGGGCCACCCCGTCCGGCTTGATGAGGACGAGGGTCTCTTCGGTCTGGTGCGTCATGGGGTGTGCTCCTAGCGTCGTCGGACGGCCGCGAGCGCGGTCCGGTTCCCGCCCCACCCTAGTGGGGCCCGGGTCTCAGCGTCCGTGCTCGGCCTCCCAGGCGGCCTCGAGGCGGTCGCGCTGGGCGTTCTCGACGTCCATGGCCCCGCCCTTGATCACGGCGTACGCCCACGTCAGCGCGAAGAGGGCCCCCACCACGAACATCGAGTACTCCCAGAAGCCGGAGGCCAGCAGGACGGCCTGGATCGCCCAGCCGATCGCGATGCCGACGGGCCTGCGCACCAGGGCGCAGGTCAACACCGCGACGACGGCCAGCGCGGAGTAGCCCGCCACGAACCACCAGGCGCCCGGCTCGTCCCGGTGCATGCCGAACAGCATGAGCCCGAGGAAGAAGATGAGCACCGCCTCGAGCATGAGGATCGTGGAGGTGAACAGGGCGCGCACGGAGCGGCGGCGCCGACGAGTGCCGGGGCGCCACTGCCGCTGGGCTCGCGTCTCACGCGCGGGGCGCCAGGACTCGTCGCCGAAGCGCCCCTGCTCCGTGGCGCCTCCGGTCTCCGGCTGGTCGGGGGTCATCGGTCCTCCTCCGGCCGGCGGCGGGCGCCGGCGTCGTCGCGGTCCTCGAGCAGCTCGAGGATCTCCGGATCCAGATCGTCCTCGTCGGCGTCCGCCAGCCCGACGGCGTCGAGCAGGTCGGCGGGGTCGAGGCCGCGGGCGGCCACGGTGACGGGGCCGGCGTGGCGGGGCTCGCCCACGAGGGTGCGGACCTCCGCGGCCAGGGTGATCGAGCCGAGCACGAGCACGCCGCCGCCGGTGCCGGAGGCCAGTTCATCCGCACTCGTCTCCAGGGCCTCCGCGCGGCCGACCGCCCACTCCAGGGCGTCCGGCACGGACTCGGTGGCGTACACGTCATCCTCGGGCCAGCCGGCGTCGACGGCCATGCGAGCCAGCTCCCCGGCCGGGATGGCGCGGGCCGAGGAGGACTGCGTCACCGCGAGGTCCTCCACGTCGTCGCCGAACGCCCGGTAGAGCGCCGCGAGCATGCCCGGCGCGTCCTTCTCCTGGAGGATCCCGACGACCAGCGAGAGGCGGGTGAAGCCGAACGCCTCCTGCACCGCGCGGGCCGTGGCCCGCACGCCGTCCGGGTTGTGGGCGGCGTCCACGATGAGCGTGGGGGCGGTGCGCAGCACCTCGAGCCGGCCGGGCGAGGTGACCTGGGACAGCCCCTCGCGCAGCAGCTCCTCGTCCAGCGGTCGCTCGCCGCCGCCCAGGAACATCTCCAGGGCCGCCACGGCCACCGCGAGGTTCTGCGCCTGGTGCTCCCCGAGCAGCGGCAGGAACAGGTCCCGGTACTCGGCCGCGAGGCCACGCACGGACACCTGCTGGCCGCCCACGGCCAGGGAGCGCTCGAGCACGCCGAACTCGACGCCCTCGAAGCGGAACGGCACGTCGGCCGCTCGGGCCGCCTCGAGCAGCACCTGGGCGGCGTCGCGCTCCTGGGCGGCGGAGACGAGGGCGCCGCCGGGCTTGATGATGCCGGCCTTCTCCTCGGCGATCTCGGCCTCGGTCTCCCCCAGCAGGTCCGTGTGGTCCAGGGAGATGGGGGTGACCACGGAGACGACGGCGTCCGCGACGTTGGTCGCGTCCGTCACGCCCCCGAGGCCCACCTCGAGGACGACGACCTCGACGGGTTCGTCCGCGAACACCGCGAAGCCCAGCGTGGTGACCGCCTCGAAGTACGTCAGCGGGACCTCGCCCGCGGCTTCGAGCTCCGCGTCCACGGTCTGCACGATCGGGAGGATCTCCCCCCACACGCGCACGAAGGTCTCGTCGGCCACCGGGGCGCCGTCGATGCTGATCCGCTCCGTGACGCGCTGCAGATGCGGCGAGGTGTAGCGCCCGGTCCGCAGCCCGTAGGCGCGCAGGACAGCCTCGACCATCCGCGCCGTGGACGTCTTGCCGTTGGTGCCGGTCAGGTGGATCACCGGGGCCGCGTGCTGCGGGTCGCCGAGCAGCGCGAGCACGCGCCGCATCGGCTCGAGCCGCGGCTGCATCTTGTTCTCCGGGGCGCGGGCGAGCAGGTCCCGGTAGACCTCCTCGACCGTGCCCGGGGCGTCCGCGCGCATCACGCGTCCGCCTTCGCGACGGTGACGGCCACGGTCTTCATGGCGTCGTCGGCCGGGTCCTTGCGCGGGTCGGCCGCGCCGGAGTCCACGAGCTCCAGGTCCACCGTGAGGGTCTCCTCCGCGACGAGACCGCGGTGGGCCTCGAGCGCCGCCACGACGGTGGTGGGGCCCTCGATCCGCGTGCGCACGCGGTCGGAGACGTCCAGGCCGGCGGCCTTGCGGGCCGCCTGGACGGCGCGGACCACGTCCCGGGCGGTGCCCTCGGCGGCCAGCTCCGCGGAGACCTCGGTGTCCAGCACGAGGAAGCCGGCGGTGCCGGGCAGCACGCCCACCGCGGTCCCCTCGGGGGCACCGGTGGAGACGGTGCGCAGCTCGTAGAGCGCGGGGGCCAGGGTCACGGTCTCGCCGTCGGCGAGCGTGACCGCCAGGCCCTCGGCCGTCTCCTCGTACGCGCCGGCGTCGACCGCCTGCTTCACGAGCGGCACCTGCCGGCCGAACGCCTTGCCGAGCTCGCGGAAGTTCAGCTTCAGCTCCGTGCCGATGCCGTAGCGGGCGATCGCCTCCTCCGAGAGCTCGGTGAGCTCGACGTCCTTGAGGTTCAGCTCGTCCGCCACGATGCGGGCGTAGGTGCCCTCGAGGCCCGCCGCGTCCGGGACGACGACGGACAGGCGGGGCAGCGGCAGGCGCACCCGGCGCCCGGCCCCCTTGCGCAGGGCCGAGCCGGCCGAGCTGATGCGGCGCACCGCGTCCATCCGGGCCACGAGGGAGTCCGCCTCGGGCCCGTGCGGGAACAGGTCGGCGTCCGGGTAGTCGGTCAGGTGGACCGAGCGGCCGCCCGTGAGACCGCGCCAGATCTCCTCGGCGATCAGCGGCATCAGCGGTGCGGCGGCCCGGGCGAAGGCCTCCAGGACGGTGTAGAGGACGTCGAAGGCGACGGTGTCCTCGTCGAAGAACCGCTCACGGGACCGGCGGATGTACCAGTTGGTCAGGGTGTCCATGAAGCCGCGCAGCGCGTCCGTGGCGTCCGAGACCTCGTAGGCGTCCAGGCTGGTCTTGACCTCCCGCAGCATGCGGCCCGTGGCGGCCAGGATGTACTGGTCCAGGGGGTCCTCTGCGGTGTGCCGCTCCTGCGCGCGGTACCCCTCGGGGCGGGCGCCGCCGTCGTGCGCGGTGTTCGCGTACAGGGTGAAGAAGTGGTAGGCGTTCCACGCCGGCAGCAGCACCTGGCGGACGCCCTCGCGGATGCCCTCCTCCGTGACGATCAGGTTGCCGCCGCGCAGGATGGGGCTGGCCATGAGGAACCAGCGCATGGCGTCCGCGCCGTCGCGGTCCAGGACCTCCGTGACGTCCGGGTAGTTGCGCAGCGACTTGGACATCTTCTGCCCGTCCGAGCCGAGCACGATGCCGTGCGCGATCACGTTGGAGAACGCCGGCCGGTCGAACAGGGCGGTTGCCAGGATGTGCATGGTGTAGAACCAGCCGCGCGTCTGGCCGATGTACTCCACGATGAAGTCCGCCGGGTTGTGCGTGGGGAACCAGTCCGCGCGCTCGAACGGGTAGTGCACCTGGGCGTACGGCATGGAGCCGGAGTCGAACCAGACGTCCAGCACGTCCTCGACGCGGCGCATGACCGCACCGGCCGCGGCGGCCTCGGGGTCCGGGTGGGGGCGGGTGAGGTCGTCCACCCACGGGCGGTGCAGGTCCACCTCGCCCTGGGCGTTGCGCGGCAGGCGGCCGAAGGCCTCCTCGATCTCCGCGAGCGAGCCGTAGACCTCCTGGCGGGGGAAGTCCGGGTGGTCGGACTCCCACACCGGGATGGGCGAGCCCCAGTACCGGTTGCGGGAGATGGACCAGTCGCGCGCGTTGGCGACCCACGTGCCGAACTGCCCGTGCTTCACGTTGCCGGGGATCCAGGTGATCTCCTCGTTCAGCTCGAGCATGCGCTCCTTGATCTGGGTGACCTTGACGTACCAGGACGTCACCGCGCGGTAGATCAGCGGCGTGCGGCACCGCCAGCAGTGCGGGTAGGAGTGCTCGTAGGAGGCCTCCCGCGCGAGCCGGCCCAGCGAGCGCAGGGCGCGGATGATCGTGCGGTTGGCCTCGAAGACCTGGACGCCGGCGATCTCGCGCAGGTCGCCGCGCCCGACGTCCTCGCGGGCGAACAGCGGCAGGAACCGGGCACCGGAGTCCACGGAGAGCAGCACGGGGATGCCGTTGGCCTCGCACACGCGCTGATCGTCCTCACCGTAGGCCGGCGCCTGGTGGACCACGCCGGTGCCGTCCTCGGTGGAGACGTAGTCGTCCACGAGGATGCGGTGGGCGCCCTCGACGCCGAGGTCACGGCCGTTGACGGTGAAGGTCTCCCCGCGGTGGACGTCGAACACGTCCGTGAACAGCGGCGCGTAGGCCAGGCCGCCGAGGCGGGCGCCGGGGATCGTCTCGGTGACCGCGGCGCGGGCGGCGTCGGCGTCGGCGTAGCCGAGCTCCTTGGCGTGGGCGCCCACGAGGTCCACGGCCAGGAGGAAGCGGTCCCCGTCCGCGGTCGCGCCCTCGGGGCCGGCCGGCACCACGGCGTACTGGATCTGGGGGCCGACGGCGAGGGCCGCGTTGGTCGGCAGCGTCCAGGGCGTGGTGGTCCAGGCCAGGACGTGGACGCCGGCCAGGTGCGCGGCGAGCGCCGCGTCGGCGCCGCCGTCGGGCACGAGGGCGGGGTCCGCCGGGAGGCCGGTGATCGGGAACGTGACGGTGACCGAGGGGTCCTGGCGCATCTTGTAGACGTCGTCGTCCATGCGCAGCTCGTGGTTGGACAGCGGGGTCTCGTCGTTCCAGCAGTAGGGCAGGACGCGGAAGCCGCGGTAGGTCAGGCCCTTGCGGTGCAGCTCGGAGAAGGCCCAGATCACGGACTCCATGAAGTCCGGGGTGAGGGTCTTGTAGTCGTTCTCGAAGTCGACCCAGCGGGCCTGGCGGGTCACGTAGTCCTGCCACTGGTCCGTGTACTTCAGGACCGAGGAGCGGCAGGCGTCGTTGAACGTGTCGATGCCCATGGCCTCGATCTCGGACTTGTCCGTCATGCCCAGCTGCTTCATCGCCTCGAGCTCGGCGGGCAGGCCGTGGGTGTCCCAGCCGAAGCGGCGCTCCACGCGGCGGCCCTGCTGCGTCTGGTAGCGGGCCACGAGGTCCTTGACGTACCCGGTGAGCAGGTGGCCGTAGTGCGGCAGGCCGTTGGCGAAGGGCGGGCCGTCGTAGAAGACGAACTCGTTCTGCGAGCCGTCCTCGTTCCGGGTGGGACGCTGGTCGATCGAGGCCTGGAAGGTGCCGTCCTCGTCCCAGTACGCCAGGATGCGGCGCTCGATCTCCGGGAAGCGCGGGGAGGCGGGGGTGCGGCCGTCAGGGGCGGAGGAGGCGAGGGGGTACACGGGGGTCCTTTGCGTCCGGGGCGTCGGTTCCGTGCAAGGACGCCCGAGGGCCCGACCCTCCGGCCGGCCGCGGACGCGGTACCACCTTGCTTGCCGGCGTCGGGAGGTCCCCGGGGTGCCGGCCGCTTGATGACTGCTGTGACGGGCTTACCCGTCCGGTTCTACTGGGGCCGTGCGGCCCGTTCTTCCGGAGGCTCGCCGGTGATGGCCGGGTCGACGCCTATGCCCGCCAGTGTAGTGGACGCTGCGCCGGCCCGTGGCCGCGGGGCCGGAGCGCGTCAGAGGGCGGTGCGCACGGCCGCCGACGCGTCGCCGTCGATCTCCACGTGCACGGCGTCCCGGCCCGAGGCCCAGAGGAGGAGCTCCCCGACCTCGCCGGTCACCGTGACGGGCGCCCGCAGCGCCACGGCCCCACGGGTGACGGTGACCGGGGCGCGACCCGGGCCCTGGAGGACCACCGGCGCCGCGGACTTACGCAGGAACAGCGGGGCCATGCGGCGCAGCGAGCGGTAGAGGGCGTCCTCCTCGTCCGGGGAGAACGAGCGCGGGGCGGGCAGCGAGCCGCTGGCCGCGGACTCGCCGCGCCGGACGTCCTCGAGGTGGATGAAGTGCTCGGCCGCGTTCACGTGCCTATCCGCCGCCCGCATGGGGTTCAGCGCCGACGGGCCCGCGGCCCACTCCCGCACGACCTCGGCATAGTCGCGGCGCTTGGTGTCCGCGGTCAGGCGGTCGAGGTGGCGGGACAGCGGCGGGATGAACAGGGCGGCGAAGGCGTCGGGCCGGCTCTCCCGCAGCCAGAGGTGGGCGGCGAGGTCGCGGGTGCTCCAGCCGCCGCACAGGGTGGGCGCGTCGGGGCCCTTCTCGAGCAGGAGGTCAGCGAGGCGGGCACGTTCGGCTGCGGCGAAGGTGGTCATGGGCACCACGGTAGGGAGCGGGCCGCGGCGCGGGCGAGGGGTGGCCCGCGCCCCGCCGCGGGTCCACCCGACGGGAGGACTCAGCCTTCGGCGCCGAGGAGGACACCCTCCCGGGAGATGCGGGTCATCTCCTCCCGGTCCACGACCTTCACCCGCTCCCGCGCCACCGGACCGGCCTCCGTCGCCTGCGCACCCAAGGACTTCTCATGCTCATCCAGAGCATGCCAACCGGCCCACGTGGTGTACGGGACCTCTCGGGACTCGAGCAGCTCGATCACGGACTCCTCCGACGGCTCCTGGGCCCTCCACAGCCCCGGCTCGTCCTCGATCAGATGCGTGATCGTCTCCAGAGAGTCACCCTTGGTGTGCCCGATCAACCCCACCGGGCCCCGCTTGATCCACCCCGAGGCATACAGACCCGGCACCGGGGCACCGTCCGCGTCCAGCACCCGGCCCTCCGCGTTCGGGATCACCCCGCGCACCTCATCGAACTCCACCCCCTCCACCGGGGACCCGAAATAGCCCACCGCCCGGTAGATCGCCTGCACCGGGTAGTCCACCGTCTCGTCGGTCGGGCGGACCCCACCGGAGCCGTCGAGCTCCATGCGGCGCATCCGCAGACCGTCCACCCGGCCGTCCCCGTCCTCGTCCAGGAACTCCTCCGGAGCCTGCAGGAAATGCAGGTGCAGCCGGCGCGAGGCGCTCTGCTGACGATCCTCCTGCTCCATGAGCCAGTTCGTCAACGTGCCCACCATGGTGCGGACCTGGTTGTTCTCCTCGATCGCCTGCTCCGAGGCCTCATCGAAGTCGAAGTCCTCCTCGTACAACACGATGTCCACATCC
>NZ_JALJRH010000028.1:0-13831 GCF_024519775.1 Micrococcus sp. Mcc28
TCATGATTCTTACCGTTCCTCTCGGTACGGCTTACACAGACCATCTGACACGCCCTCCTGCGGGAGAGGCCCACTCGTCTCATCTCAGCCGGCGCCTCGTGGCAAGAACCTCATGACCCACAACACCTAGGCTTCTCGACCGTGATGTGCATCTCAGAGTGGCCGCACGGGCGGGCATAACCGTCATGGTGTCGAATCGCCTCGAGACGGAATCCGGCTGGCGGCGGTCCCGGTTGCACGGGGTGCGCGCAGACGACACGCTGACCACTGCCACTCTCGACGTGCGGGCACGCGCGGCGGCACTCGACCATGCGGTCGCCACCACCCTGGCCGACGTGGCGCGTGATTTCGCCGGCCTTGACCTCTTCCTCTTTGCCTCCGACCGCAGCGGACGACTGATCCGCCTCGTGGGGCCATGGAAATCGGCGTTGGGGGAGCAGATTCGGCGGCGGGGGCTGGATGTGGGGGTCTGCCTGGCCGAGGAGGCGGCGGGGTTCAACGGGATCGGCGCCGCCCTTGAGCTGGGCCGAGGCGTCGCCGTCGACGGGGAGGAGCACTATCTCGACGCGTTCCGGGCCTTCTCCTGCTTCGGGGTGCCCCTCGCGCATCCGGGCGTCGGGCGCGTCCATGGGGCGCTCAGCGTGGTGACGTTCGCCGGGGCGACGCCGACGCTCGTGGAGGGCCTGGCCCGGCACCTCGGACGACAGATTGAGCAGGCGCTAGGCGCGGCCACGTACGCAGACGAGTTGCGGCTTCTGACGGAGTTCCGCCGCCTCACCCGGGGCCGGGGTAGTGCCGTGGTGGGCGTGGGTGAGGAGTCGATCCTCCTGAATGCCGCGGCGGAGCGGTTGGTGCGGTGTCTCGACGGATCGGAGCTGCGGGCCCTGGCGGTGCGAGCGCGGCGGGGGGAGCTCGACGGTGGCGATGTGGGCGTGGCGGGGGGCTTCAGCGTCGCGGACGTGTCCGAGGCGTCTGGCATGACCCTGATGCGGTTGGAGAGGGCCGCGACGGAAACCACGCCGCGTCCCACGCCGGGGGCGGGGCGCGGGACCTGGGCTCCGGCCGTCGAAGCGGCCCGCGAGGCACGGGGCTCGGTGAGCGTGATCGGGGAGCCCGGCTCCGGCCGCACGGCGGCCGCCCGGAGGATCGCTGGCCCCGACGCCGTCATACTCGAGGTCGGCCGCGCCCAGACCCCCGAGGACACGACCTGGCTACGGGGGCTCGAGGCCCTCGTGCGGCGGCCCGGCCCGCCGGTGGTGGTTGACGACGTCGACGCGCTGGAACCTCGGCTCTTGCCAGGACTGAGACGAGCCCTCCGACAGGGGCGGTGCCGGATTGTCATGACCGCCCAGGTGCAGCCGACGACCGATGTCTCGGCCGTGCTCGCGTTGACGGAGCATCGCGTCCAGCTCTCGCCGCTGCGCCGTCGGCTCGCCGAGTTCCCGGCGTTGCTGGCGGCTATGGCGGCCCAGGTGCACGGCGCCTCGGCGCCGATGTTCTCCCCGGAGGCCGTGCGCGTCCTGGCGCAGCAGCACTGGCCGGGCAACCTGGTCGAGCTGGAGTACGTCGTGGGCCGTGTTGGGCGGAGGGCTGGGGGCGGCCGTGTGACGGTGGCTGAGCTGCCCGCATCACACCGTGGGGAAGGGACTGTCCCCCTCCTGGGCCTCGAACGGGCCGAGCGGGAGGCGATCATCGACGCATTGGAGTCGGCCGGCGGCAATAAGGTGCGGGCCGCCGCCGCGCTCGGGGTGAGCCGGGCGACGCTCTACCGCCGCCTGCGCACCCTGCGCATCACGCAGGAAGGCTGAGCGGGGCCAGCCGGGTGCCGGGCTGGACGCGCGGCGGGGTGGTCCCGCGCCGGGCCGACGTTCTCTACGCGGGTCGTCCTTATTCCGGACGGCCCGCGCAAGGAGCATCGGTCGCGCGGATTCAGCGCTCAGCCGTCCTCGGCCCGAGATGTCGCGCGGCCGGCACGACGGCGGCCAGCGAGACCACCGCCAGGACCTGCCACCCCGCGAGCGCCCAGCCGACCCCGAGCGTCGCCCCGAGCGCACCTCCCGCGAGGGTCGCCAGCGGCACGGAGCCCCGGGTGAGGGTGCGGCGCATCGCGGTGACCCGCCCGAGTGTGCCCTCGGGGCAGGCGCGGGCGGTCACGGCGGCCTGGGTGATGTTCCCGAGCAGGACCATGAACCCCCAGAGGGCGGCGCCGGCCAGCAGCCACGGCCCGGCATGAGCGCGGTCGGCGTAGGCCAGCAGGTGCAGCCCCACGGCCACGGCGCAGCCGACCGAGCCGAGGAGGATGCACCGGCGCTCGCCCAGGCGGTCGATGGCCCGGCCCGCCAGGGACGAGGCCGCCAGTGCCCCGACCGCACCGGCGGTGATCTGGACGCCCAGGAACTCCGGCCCGAGCCGCAGGTCGGTCAGGATCCAGACCGCCTCGACCGGGGCGAAGAGGGCCATGCCCACGTTGGCGGCCACCGACCCCATCGTCAGCAGCCACAGGACCGGGGTGCGCCGCAGCACCGTCCACCCCTCCGCGGCGTCCTTCCCGAACCGGGCCCAGCGGGACAGGACGTCCGCGACGCCGGGGTCCCCGTCGTCGTCCGGAATGTCCACCGCGGCGGAGGGCCGCAGCCGTACCCGGAGCGCGACGATCGCCGCCGCGAAGAGGAACGCCGTCGCGATGCCGAGCACGGGTCCCGCGCCCAGCGACCCGACGAGGACGCCCGCCGCGGCGGGCACGATCAACACGAGGGCGGCGTCGGCGGACTCGAGCCGCGCCGTCAGGCGGGCGACGGCGGTGGCCGGCACGACGCGCGGCACGAGCGCGGTCTGGGTGGTCTCGGCCAGCACCGTGAGCACGCCCAGCAGGGCCATGACGGCGGCGAGGTGACCGAACGTGAGCGCGTCGAACGCCCACGCCACGACGAGCGAGCCGAGCACCGCCGCCTTGGCGAGGCCGGTGGCCGCGAGCAGCCGCGGGCTGAGGTGCCGGTCCACCACGATGCCGATGGGCACGCCGAGCAGGAGGAATCCCAACCCGGAGAGCGTCATCAGCACGCCCATGCCGTCGGCGCCCACGCCGAGCAGGAGCACCGCCAGGACGTCCAGGGCGACGTCCGTGGCGGACCGGCCACCCGCGTCGAGGGCGTTGGAGGCGACCAGCCACCGCGCCCGTCCTTCCGGCGGCGGGGGCGTCTCAGCGTCAGGGGTGCGGGGGGCAGGCGTCTGACGACGCGGGTCCGTGCTCACCGCCACACGTGGAGCAGGTAGCCGTAGCTCAGCGACGTCGTTGCGGGGTGCTCGGCGAGCCACGCGTCGGCGACCCCTCGCTCGAACTCCAGCCGCAGGACGGCCTCGAGGTCGGCGCGGGAGTCGAAGGTCCACGAGCTCATGACCTCGCGGGTCTGGGCCCCGACGCCGGCCCACCACTCGCGGGCGTACGTGTCCTGGCCCTGCGCCGCGGCGTTCGTGCTCGCCCGCAGCAGCTCGGCGAACTGGCCGCGCTCGGTGTCGTTGTCGATCACCACGAGCGCGCCGCCGGGCCGCAGCACCCGGGCGACCTCGTCCAGGCCGGGTCGGACGTCCCAGCGCGGGTGCGGGAAGAAGTACGCGAACCGGGCATGCACGACGTCGACGCTCGCCTCCGGCAGCGGGATCTGCTCGGCCGAGCCGTACAGCACGCGCGCCCCGCCGGGGCGGGCGCGGGCGGCCCCCAGCAGGCGCACGTCCGGCTCGACGGCGATCGTCTCGGCCGCGTCGGCGTAGCGGGGCAGCCAGAAGCCGGTGCCCGCACCGAGGTCGAGCAGCGTCCGCCCGGCCCAAGGCGCCGCCTCCTGCAGCGCCGCCCAGAGGGCGCCCTCACGGTCCATGGCCGCGTTCTCTATCTCGTACAGCGCCGGGTCCACGCCCTGGTTGCCCGAGGGACGGAAGTCGGGCAGGCCCGTGGCCGGTCCGCCCGGTGTGCTCTGCGTCATGCCCGGGAGTCTGACACACCCCCCCTCCACGCCGGTCCGTCACACGGGTCTGCCACGGCCCGCCGCGCCCCGGAGAGGCTCCGGCCGGTCCTGGATGGCGCGGTGGCGGCTCATGTGACGCGCGAGCCGGCCGCCCGCTGGACTCGCGGCGGCCCACCGCGTGGGATGGGCTCACCACCCATCCAGAGCGGCCGAGAGATCTGGCTCGACGACGCCGCAGCAACCCGCCCGCCGGACCCGGACCCCCGGGAACGGCAGGCCCGGTGCTACCGCCAGGACCGATGGAGGAGAGCAGATGCCCCGTCACGCCACACAGCAAGTCCACGCCGGCTACGAGCCCGCCGCACCCCACCGGCCGGTCGTCCCGCCCATCCACCAGACCACGGCGTTCCGTTTCCCGGACCACGCCACGGCGGCATCGATGTTCCGGCTCGAGACCCCCGGCTTCACCTACAGCCGCACGGGCAACCCGACCGTCGCGGTGTTCGAGAACCGCCTCGCCGCACTGGAGGGCGGCATCGGCGCGATCGCCACGGCCACCGGCCAGGCCGCCGTCGCGCTGTCCCTGCTGGCGCTGCTGCAGGGCGACAAGCACCTGGTCGCCTCCAGCCAGCTCTACGGGGGCACCGTCGACCTGCTGACGGACACGTTCGCGGACTTCGGCATCGAGGTCACCTTCGCGGACCCGGCGGACCCGCCCGCGTGGGCCGCCGCGGTCCGGCCCGACACGCGCGCGTTCTTCCTCGAGGCCATCACCAACCCGCTCGCCACCCTCCCGGACCTGCCGGCGCTCGCGGACCTCGCCCACGCGGCCGGTGTGCCCGTGGTGGTGGACAGCACCCTCGCGACGCCGGCCCTCTACCGGCCGCTGGAGCACGGCGCCGACGTCGTCGTGCACTCGGCCACCAAGTTCCTCGGCGGGCACGGCGCGGTGCTCGGCGGCGCGATCGTGGACGGCGGCACGTTCGACTACGGCGCGGCGCCGGACCGGTGGCCGCAGCTGGCCCGGCCCAAGGCCCGCTACGGCGGGCAGACGCTGGTCGAGCGGCACGGCCGCGGCGCCTACCTGACGCTGGCCCGCAGCAAGTTCCTGCACGACCTCGGCCCCACCCTCGCCCCCGCGAGCGCGGCGCAGTTCATCCAGGGGCTCGAGACGCTCGACCTGCGCGTGGCCCGCCACACCGCCACCGCCCTCGCCGTGGCCGAACACCTGGCCGGGCACCCCGCCGTCGCGCGGGTGCACCACCCCGGCGTGGCCGGGCATCCCAGCGCGGTGCTGGCCGCCCGCGACTTCCCGGACGGCGTCGGCTCGGTGTTCTCCTTCGACCTGGCCTGCGGCCCCGAGGCCGTGGCCCCGTTCCTCGACGCGCTCGAGCTGTTCCAGCTGGTGGTCAACGTCGGCGACGCCCGGTCCCTCGTCTCCCACCCGGCGACCATGACGCACTGTCGCCTGACGCAGCAGCAGCGCGAGGACGCCGGGATCGCCGAGACCACCGTCCGGCTCTCCATCGGGCTGGAGTGTCCCGACGACCTGATCGCAGACCTGGACCGTGCCCTGGCCGTGGTGACCGCCGCCGGGCCGGCCGTCCCCGCCACCACGCCCGCCGTCCCCGAGACCGCCGCCGTCACCCAGGAGGTGCGCTGAGATGACCGCCGTCCACCACACCACCCGCTCCGTGTCCCGTCCCGCCGTCCGCGGCTTCACCACCACCGCCGTGCACGCCGGGCAGGAGCCCGACCCGCTGACCGGCGCCGTGGTGCCGCCGATCTACCAGACCAGCACCTTCGTGCAGGACGGCATCAACGTGCTGCGCGCCGGGCATGAGTACAGCCGCGGCTCCAACCCGACCCGGAACGGCTTCGAGACCCAGCTCGCCGCCCTCGAGCACGGCGACCGGGCGTTCGCGTTCGCCTCCGGGCTCGCCGCCGAGGACGCCCTCCTGCGGGCCGTGCTGCGCCCCGGTGACCACATCGTGCTGGGCGGCGACGGCTACGGCGGCACCCACCGCCTCATCACCACCGTCCTCGAGCCGTGGGGTGTGTCCAACACCCCCGTGGACATCACCGACCCGACGGCGGTCGCCGCGGCCGTCCGTCCCGGCCGCACCGCGCTGCTGTGGGTGGAGACGCCCTCCAACCCGCTGCTCGGCATCGCGGACCTGGCCGCCTGGGCGCAGATCGCCCACGACGCCGGCGCGCTGCTGGTCGTGGACAACACGTTCGCTTCGCCCTACCTCCAGCGGCCCCTCGACCTCGGCGCGGACGTGGTGGTGCACTCCACCACCAAGTACATCGGCGGGCACTCGGACGTGCTCGGCGGCGCCGTGGTGGTGGCCGACCGCGAGTTCCGCGGCCGGGCGCTGGCCGAGGCGGTGGCCTACCAGCAGTTCGCCGCCGGTGCGGTCGCCGGCCCGCAGGACTCCTACCTCGCCGCCCGCGGCCTCAAGACGCTCGGCCTGCGCATGGACCGGCACGGCGCCAACGCCGCCGCGCTCGCGGACTGGCTGCAGGGCCGCCCCGAGGTCGCCCAGGTCTTCTACCCCGGGCTGCCCGACCACCCGGGCCATGCACTCGCCGCGCGGCAGATGGACGGCTTCGGCGGGATCGTCTCCATCCGGTTGGCCGGGGGAGAGGCCGCGGCCCGCGCCTTCGCCGAGGCCACCGAGCTGTTCGCGCTCTCGGTCAGCCTCGGCGGGGTCGAATCGCTGCTCTGCTACTCCTCCGAGATGACCCACGCCTCCGTGCGGGGCACGCCCCTGGCCGTCCCCACGGACCTGGTCCGGCTCTCCGTCGGCATCGAGGACGTGGCCGACCTGCAGGCGGACCTCGAGGCGGGCCTCGAGTGCGCCGCACGCGTCGCCGCCGGCCGCGGGGCGCCGTCGTCGTCCACGGTGCCCCGTCCCGCCCACCACCGCACCACCCGCGCCCGCACTCCGGAGAGGACCCGATGAGCCACGCCACCCTTGTCCCGAGCACCGTGCCCACCCGCGTGGACGACCTGACGTTCAGCATCCACACCACGCCGTTCGACGAGGACTACACGCCCGCCGCCAGCACGCGCGCCACCACGAACTTCGCGAACCTCGCCCGCGGCGCGGACCGGCGGGAGAACCTGCGCGCCGCCCTGGCCATGATCGACGGGCGCCTCAACGACCTCGCCCCCTGGGACAACCCGGAGCGGGACCGCTACACGGCACGGATCGAGATCGTCTCGATCGACGTGCACTTCACCGCCGACGACGGCGCAGACGTCGACTTCCCGCTCATGGAGATGCTCGACGTGCGGGTGGTCGAGCGCGCGACGGGCGCCGTGCTCGGCCGCAGTGTGGGGAACAACTTCTCCTCCTACGTCCGCGACCACGACTTCTCCGTGGTGCTGCCCGCGCACGCGGCGACGTCGCCGGGGACCGAGGAGCCCGACGGCTTCGGCGACCTGCACGGGCGGCTGTTCCGGCACCTGCTCGACTCGCAGGCGTACCGGGATCGGTTCCCGCAGCCGCCCGTGATCTGCATCAGCGTGTCCACGAGCCGCACCTACCGGCGGCTGACGAACGAGCACCCGGTGCTCGGGGTCGAATACCGCCAGGACGAAGCCTCCCGCACGGACCGCTACTTCGGCCGGATGGGCCTGGGGATCCGGTGCTTCCTGCCGCGCGGGGCCGTGGCGCCGCTGGCGTTCTACTCGCGGGGCGACCTGCTCAACGACCACGCGAACCTCTCCCTGGCCGGGCTGATCGCCACCATGGAGACCTTCCAGCGGATCTACCGGCCGGAGATCTACAACGCGAACGCCGGGGCCGGCGAGGTGTACCGGCCGCGCCTGGACCACGGCGACTTCTCGCAGACCCGGATCGCCTACGACCGCGAGGAGCGGGCCCGCCTCGGCCGGGAGCAGGGGGAGTACACGCAGGAGCACTTCGTGGGCCCGCACCGCGACCTGCTGGAGCGCTGGGCCGCCGCCCACGCCGCACGAGACACCGAGGAGACCCGATGACCACCCTGATCCCCACCGCCCTCGTCGGCAGCCTGCCGAAGCCCGGCTGGCTCGCCGAGGAGGAGACGCTCTGGTCGCCCTGGAAGCTCGAGGGGGAGCAGCTGCGCGAGGGCCAGCTCGACGCGCTCGCCCTCGCCGTGGCCGACCAGGAGCGCGCGGGCGTCGACATCGTCTGCGACGGCGAGCAGACCCGCCAGCACTTCGTCACCACGTTCATCGAGCACCTCGGCGGCGTGGACTTCGACCGGCGTGAGACGGTGCGGATCCGCGACCGGTACGACGCGAGCGTGCCGACCGTCGTCGGGGAGGTGGGCCGACCGGCGCCGGTGTTCGTGGACGACGCGAAGGCCCTGCGCGCGCGGACGGACCGGCCCATCAAGTGGACCCTGCCCGGGCCGATGACCATGATCGACACCCTCGCCGACCGCCACTACGGCAGCCGCGAGAAGCTCGCGTGGGAGTTCGCGCGCATCCTCAACGAGGAGGCGCGGGAGCTGGCGGCGGTGGGCGTCGACGTCGTGCAGTTCGACGAGCCCGCGTTCAACGTGTTCTTCGACGACGTCCGCGACTGGGGCGTGGCGACGCTCGAGCGTGCGGCCGAGAGCCTGACGTGTGAGACGGCCGTGCACATCTGCTACGGCTACGGGATCAAGGCGAACAACGACTGGAAGGCCACGCTCGGGGAGGAGTGGCGCCAGTACGAGACGTCGTTCCCCCTGCTGCGCGAGTCCACGATCGACACGATCGCCCTGGAGCGGCACCACTCCCGGGTGCCGGCGGAGCTCATCGGCCTGCTGCGCGGCAAGAAGGTGATGGTCGGCGCGATCGACGTGGCGAGCGACGAGATCGAGACGCCCGAGGAGGTCGCGGCGACCCTCCGGGAGACCCTCGAGTTCGTGGACGCGGACAAGCTGATCGCGAGCACCAACTGCGGCATGGCGCCGCTGGCTCGCTCGGTGGCGCGGGACAAGACGGCGGCGCTCGTGGCCGGTGCCCGGCTCCTCCGGGAGGAGCTGGGCGGGGAGTGAGGGGGCCTGGTGGCCTTGCCTGGCCGGCGGGGCCCCGTCTGGATCGTCTGCATGGATCCTGATGCGAGCCCCCGTGTCCGGCTCACCGCTGACGATCCCCGGCCGGGCGGTCGTCCCGCGACGTCGACCGAGGGGCCCCACCGACAGCTTGATCAGCGATCATCGCCGGAGCTGTGGGGCCGTCTGGTCGCTGCGGTGTTCGCCCTCGACGGCGTCGAGGAGGGCCACAGCACCGTCTCGCCAGCAACGTCGCGCGCCGTCCACCTGACAGGCCGGCCGGAGGAGCGCACCCCGGAGGTCAACCTCTCACCAGGCCGGCGCTGGGAGCCGGTGCACCTGCATGGGGTGGACGACACGTCAGTGCACCTCGTCCTGGCGCCCGAGCGCGGCGTCCGTCTGGCCGAGCTCGGATGGCTCGAACCGCATGGCTACGCGGACTTCGGCACGGAGTGGATGCTCTACGGTCCGCGGGACGAGGCAGAGCTGGCAGTCGTCGTCGGGATCATCGAGGAGTCGCTCGCCTACGCGCGCGGTTGACGCAGCGCCCCGGAGCGGGGAAGCGGACGCGAGAGGAAACTGCGAATTTTTCGTTTTCGCGGGTAGTCTTGTTCCATGACTGCGACGGTGAATGACAAGCACACGGTGCTGCCGCCGACGGACCTCGAGGAGATGCTCGACGTCGGCAGGTTCCTCGACGGCCTGACGCAGCCGGCCGCCCTGGTCGGCCCTGATGGGCAGAAGGTCCCCCTGCCGCCAGAGGCTTTCAACGTCCTGCGGGACGTCGTCGAGGCGATGCGGGTGGGCAAGGCCATCACGGTGGCACCCGTCGACCAGCTGCTCACGACACAGGAGGCGGCGAACTTCCTCGGCATCAGTCGTCCCACGCTGGTGAGGCTGCTCGAGGAGGGCGCGTTGCCGTACGAGAGGACGACCGGTGGTCGGCACCGACGCATCCGGCTCCAAGACGTCGTGTCCTATCAGCAGCGGAAACGCGGGGAGCGGCGTGCCTCGCTGAGCGACCTCGTAGGGGAGGCCTCGCCTGCGGGGCTCTACGACCAGAAGGCGGAGTCCTACCGCGAAGCGTTGCGTCAGGCTCGCGCCGACCTCCGGGGTGAGCGCGGGTAGTGGCTCGTGCCGGAGGCGCGCTCCGGCGTCTGCCGGCTCAGTCCCACACGTCGGAACCGGCGATGAGCCGGACCGCGAGCACCGCCATGACCACCGCGATCACCACGTCCACCACGCGCCACGCCTTCGGGTCGGCGAGCACCCGGGCCAGCAGGCGCGCGCCGTAGCCGAGCGCGGTGAACCACAGGACCGAGGCGGCGACGGCGCCGGCGGCGAAGACCCACCGCGCGTCGGGGCCGTGCTGGTTGGCGAGGCTGCCCAGCAGCACCACGGTGTCCAGGTAGACGTGCGGGTTGAGCCAGGTCAGCGCGAGCGTGGTGGCGATGACCGAACCCGCGGTGCGCGGCGCCTGCTCGGCCATGAGCCCCTGCGGGCGCAGCGCGGCACGCAGGGAGGAGACCGCGAACCAGAGCAGGTACAGGGCACCGCCCCAGCGCAGCACCTCGAGCAGCCACGGCACGGCCTGCACGAGCGCGCCCACCCCGGCGGTGCCGGCCAGGATCAGCACGGCGTCCGAGGCCATGCACACCAGCACGACGGCGCCCACATGCTCTCGGCGCACGCCCTGGCGGAGCACGAAGGCGTTCTGGGCGCCGATGGCGACGATGAGGGCGAGTCCGGTGAGCAGGCCGGTGCCGGCGAGGGTCCACATGGGTGAGGACGCTAGAGCCCGGCCGGGCCTGAGCCAAACGAAGAGAACTGCAGGTGCCTAAGCTCTACTTCATGAACCTGGATCAGCTGCAGGCGCTACGTGCGATCGCCGACGAGGGCTCGTTCGAAGCGGCCGCGTACGAGCTCGGCGTCAGCGCCTCCGCGGTCAGCCAGCGCATCCGCGCCCTGGAGCGGGAGGTGGGCCAGGTGCTGCTCCGGCGCGGCACACCCTGCGAGCCGACCGAGGCCGGCATCGGCCTGGTGCGCGTGGCCCGGCACATGCGGGTGCTCGAACAGGAGGCGTGGGCCGGGCTGGGCCGCACGGCGGCCGGGCGCAGCGTCACCTCCCTGGCCGTGCCCGCCGACGTGCTGGGCACGTGGTTCGGGCCCGTCCTGGCCGAGGCCGCCGACTGGGACGACACGGTCCTGGACCTGCACGTCGAGGACCAGGACCACAGCGCCCGGCTGCTGCGCCGGGGCGAGGTGCTGGCCGCCGTCACCACGGAGCCGCAGCCGGTGCAGGGGTGTGCGGCGGAGCCGCTGGGGAGCATGCGCTACGTCCCGCTCGCCTCGCCCGCCCTGCTCGCCCGGCACGCGGCGGGCGACGTCGTCGACCTCGGCGCGATGCCCATGATGCGCTACAACGCGAAGGACGACCTGCAGCGCCTCGCGCTGAGCGGCGCCGGGCTGGACGTCGCCCCGCCCACGCACCTGGCGCCGTCGTTCGACGGGTTCCACCGGTCCGTCCGGGCCGGCCTGGGGTGGGGGATGCTCGTGGACGCCCAGGCCGTCGAGGACGTGCGCGCCGGCCGGCTGGTCCGCGTGCCCGGGCTCGACGACGTCCTCGTGCCCCTGTACTGGCAGGCGGCCACACTGCCCGTGACGCGCCTGGTGCGGCTCACGCGGGCGGTGCGGGAGGCGGCCCAGCGGACGCTCGAGCGGGGGTGAGGCGGCGCCGCGGGTCGCGGGCCGTCAGCGACGTCGCAGCGGTGCCGGCGCTTCCATGGACGCCTCGGCCAGCACGGGCCGGAAGCCCAGCGCCTCGTTGACGTCGAGCATGTGCCGGTTCTCCTCGGCGTTCCACGTGATGATCGCGCGGGCCCCGGGCAGCGCGTCGCGCACGGCGATGAGGTTCGCCGCCTTCACGCGCATGCCGAGGCGGTGGCCGCGGTGCTCGGGCAGCACGATGGTGTCCCACTGGTCGATGAGCCCGTCCGGGCGCGAGCGGGGCGCCACCAGCTCGCTCAGGGCAACGATCCGACCGGTGGCGCGGTGCCGCGCCACCGCGCGGAAGAGGCGCCCGGTCGTGAGGATCTGCTCGTCCATGCGACGCACGCGGGCCGCGTCCCACACCTGCTCCACCACGGTGCGTTCCCCGGAGGGCACGTCCGTGGCCATGCGGGCCTTGAGGACGGCAAGGTCGTCCTGCAGGGACGCGTCGGCCGCGCCCTCCCAGGCGTGGAGCTCGTAGTCCGACGAGACGCGTTCGGCCTCGGCCAGGGCGACGGCGGGGTCGATCCCCGGATCGGCGAAGTCATACCGGCTCACCCGCTCGATCTGGACGAGCGCGAAGCCGTAGGACTGGGCGAGACGCACACCCGGATGTTCGGCGGACACCGCGCCGGCGCCGTTGGGCGGGGTGAGCGTCCGTTGCCCGGCCACCGGCCGCGGCGTCAGCGGCCAGGTCTCGAAACGGGTGAGGCCGGCGGTGTCCAGGACGAGCCGCTCGGCCAGTGCCCGGCCGTGGCCGCGTCCGCGGTGCCGCGGGTGGACGTAGACGTTGAGGGCGGCCGCGTCAGGGTCGTCGACCTGGTTGATCAGGACGCGGGCGTAGCCGACCGCCTCGCCGTCGACGTACGCCAGGTAGCGGCGCAGCGTGTGGTCGGTCTCGGCGGCGGCCTGGATGAGCGCGTCCGTGGGGGTCTCGTCCCACTCGGTCGTGCCGATCAGTTCGTGGTTGTACTCGTCTCCGAGCTGGCAGTAGGCCCGCCAGTGGGGGTCGTCCGACGAGACGGGCAGGGGGAATTCGATGATGTCAGGCATGCGGTGACTGCTTTCTGAAGAAAGGGGTGGGCGCAGAGGCACCCGTCGAGCCGTGCTCGAGACGGGCGCGCGGGGAGGCCGGTGGTGGGTCGTCGGACCCACGGCGTCACTGCTGCTGCATCATGGGGTGAACTGTGTCACGATGCGGATCGGTGGGCAAGGGCCTTTGCTGTCGAGATGCAGGCAAGGTTCCACACGACGCGCGGTGGACTCTTCGCGTATCGGGCGGGATCCGGTCGGCGTGACACTGGGTGTCCAGGTGGGCGCCCCCGCGCACCCCAGGGCTCGCTCGAAACGTACGGACGGCTGCCGCTCTAGCGGGTTGGTTGTGGCGAGCCGTGCGGCGGGCGGGCAGGGCCGGAGGTGGCGCACACGGCGCATGGCGGGGCCCCTCGTCACTAACGACCGATTTAGCCGGATGAGCGTGCTCTGATCGACCGGACATCCTCAACCAGGCGGCTCGCCTGGTCGTGATCGTCCACTACGACGTTGAAGAGCGACCCGTCACGGGTCCGGATCGTGACGCGGGCCCGACCGCCGTTGTTGATGCGGACCCCGCCGGGGGCTGAAGCGCGGCCCGTGACGAACCAGTTGAGGAGTCCGTGGTTCATGCCGTCATCACTGGCTGAAGTGATGTCGGAGATCTCCGAGACGGGAATCGCTCGCCTGCAGAACGGCGCGTGAATCCGCACCTCTGGCGTCGGACCCTCAGGGACGTCGACAGTGATTCGAGCCCCTAGGTGTAGGAGGGCATGACGTTGTTGACTCGGGCCGGGGCCAACGAGGCCGGAGGGGCGTCCCCGCAGGAGGTATGAGGCCGATGGTAGTTGTAGTGGTTCACCCACACGGCCAGCGCCTCACGCCGAGCTGTCTCTGAGGTATACGGGCGGGCGTAGAGGACCTCATCGACCATCAGCCGGTTGTACCGTTCGACCTTCCCGTTATGGCGCGGGGTGTAGGGGCGGATCCGGTGGTGCCGGCCCCCGAGCGAGACCACCTTGGCGGTGAAGTCC
>NZ_JALJRH010000029.1:0-8220 GCF_024519775.1 Micrococcus sp. Mcc28
TCGGTCATCCTCAAAGTGACGCTGCCGGAGCGGGCGGACTTCTACCGCGAGTTCGTGGACCATCCCCGAGTGATCCGCGTCCTGGCCCTGTCGGGCGGCTATACCCGGGCCCAGGCCACCACCCTGCTGGCCCGCAACCACGGCGTGATCGCCAGCTTCTCCCGCGCCCTGACCGAAGGGCTGAGTACGGCCCAGAGCCCAGCGCAGTTCAATGCGGTGTTGGATGAGGCCATCAACGCGATCGCGACGGCCTCTCGCACCTGACCGGAGGCCATAGGACCGCTGCGGTAGTCTGCGGCCGCCGAAGCGGTGTCCGACCACCCCCCATTCCTGGGGCCGGGCACCGCCTCAGCGGCGTCTGCCGCGCAGTTCAACGGGCAGCCACCGAGGAGCGCACGAAGTCCTGGCGCACCCCCAAGGCGCGGTCGGTGCGCCGGATGGACTCGCCGCCGTCGTCGACGGTTCCGGTGAGGGCCCGGATCGCGTCGATGTTCTCGGGGACGACGATCGCCTGGTTGTCCACCGTGTAGGTGTAGTACAGCTCGTTGCCGTCCACGGTGAGGATGTCTTCCCAGAGGGCCACCTCATACATATCACCCCGGGGCCGGCCCAGGTCCTCCATGAGTTCCACGGTGCTATTGACCGCCACGACGCCGTCCGAGCGCCGGACGAAGGCGATCCGCGGCATCGCCCGGAACGCCTCCAACACCTCCTGCTTCTCGGCCGGGCGGGTGAGCTCGATCGTCCAGTAGTGCAGGTGGTTCTGAGTGTGGGCTCCCTTGGCGGCCATGGTGACCACGTCCAGGTCCGGGACCACCGACTGGGCGTCGGGCCCCTGATGGCTGGGGATTCGGCCCTCGGGGACGATGGTGTTCATGATCCCCGAGTGGTCCGATTCCCACGGATCGGTGGCCCGGCGGATGAGCACCCCCCGGGCCTTGGACAGCAGTCCGACGTCCTTCAGCGCGGTAAGGGCCCGGACGGTGGCGGTGGTATTGCAGGACACCACCCGGGTGCTGTCCCGGCCCAGGGCGGTGGCGTAGTTGGCGTGGGCGACGAAGGAGTGGCCGGTGAGATCGTGCTTCTCCCCGCCCTGGAACACGGATTTGACCCCGTGGGCACGGTAGAGCTCCAGGTTGCCGGCGCCCACCTGGGCCGGGGTGCAGTCCACCACGACGTCAACGTTCTCGAGCAGGTCGTGCAGGCCTCCGACGACGGGAAGGCCGGCATCCGCCATCACCGGTAGGGCCTGCTCGGTAGAGGCGTAGACGGGGATACCCTTCCCGGCCGCAGTCGCGATCCGGTAGTCAGCGATGACGTCACTGACTCCGACCAGCGCCATGTCCTCCTGGGCCCGGACCGCGTCGGCGACGCGTTTGCCGATGACCCCGTACCCGTTCACCGCGACCTTGATCTTGTCCTGCATGCTCGTCTCCTTTCCTGGAGGACCCGTTCCGGTTTCGGGGTCTATCGCCAGCCGCGTCTCACCGGATGCCCGCAGCGGACGACGGTGCTCAGAGCTTGTCGAGCATCTGTTGCATTTCGGTGATCTCGGCCTCCTGGTCGGCGATGACCTGCTCGGCGAGCTGCACGGCCTGCGGGTTCTGGCCGTCCTCGACCTCGTCCTTGGCCATGTCCACGGCGCCCTTGTGGTGGGCGGTCATCTGCTCCAGGTACAACCGGGCGGCCTCGGTGCCCTGGGCCTGCTCCAGGGCGGCCATGTCCTCCTCGGACATCATCCCGGACATCCCGCCGTGGTCCATGCCCTCCATACCGTCCGTGTCCACGGGGTCTTGGCCCCAGGCGGTGAGCATGGCGTTCATGCGCTCGATCTCCGGGCCCTGGGCGTCGATGACCTTCTGGGCGAACGCGGCCACCTCCGCCGGGACGTCATCCTTGGCCAGCAGCATCTCGCTCATCTCAACGGCCTGCTGGTGGTGCGGGATCATCATTTGGGCGAACATCACGTCCGCGTCGTTGTGCTCGGCGGAGACCTCCTCGGCCGAACCGGTCGCCGTGGTGGACGGTGTCGCGGTGGCCGTGGCCGCAGGGGTGGCGGCGGGGGCGGAGCTGGTCGCGGTGGCCGAGGCCTCAGCGCCGGCGTTCTCGTCCTGGGCGCCGGTGCCGCAGGCGGTCAAGGTCAGGGCGGAGGCCAGGGCCAGGGCGGTCAGCGTCATGGTGCGTTTCATGGTGGGTCCTTCCACAGTGGGTTGAGGGTTCATATCAGAGTTAGCGCCAAGAGGCGCGATCAGGAGGTCGCGGGTTGAAGGGCAGCCTGCGACCGGGGGCGCTCGAGAGGAGCCAGGTGCTCCGGGTCCAGGTCGATCCGGCGCAGCAGCTGGGCGTTGAGGGCCACCACGATGGTGGAGACGGACATCAGGATCGCGCCCACCGCGGGGGAGAGCACGAACCCGATCGGGGCGAGCACGCCGGCGGCCAGCGGCACGGCGAGCACGTTGTAGCCGGTGGCCCACACCAGGTTCTGGATCATCTTGGTGTAGCTGGCCTGGGAGAGCTCGATCATCGACAGCACCGCGCGGGGGTCGTTGCTGGCCAGCACAACGCCGGCGGACTCCATGGCCACGTCGGTGCCGGCGCCGATGGCGATGCCGACCTCGGCCCGCGCCAGCGCCGGGGCGTCGTTGACGCCGTCGCCCACCATGGCCACGGACAGTCCCCGGGACTGCAACTCGGTGACCTTGGTGTCCTTGTCCTGGGGGAGGACCTCGGCGAAGACCTCGTCGATGCCCAGGTCCGCCCCGACGGCCTCGGCGACCTGGCGGGCATCGCCGGTGATCATCGCGACCTTGATGCCGCGGGCGTGCAGGGCGGCCACGGCGGCCCGGGACTCGGGGCGGACCTTGTCCTCCACGGCGACCGCGCCGATAACGGACCCCTCGCGCAGCACGTGCAACACCCCGGCCCCGCGCGCGGTCCAGGAGGCGGTGTGCTCAGTGATCTCCGCCGGCATGGTCAGGTTAAGCTCGCGCAGCATGTTCGGGCCCCCGACGAGGATCTCGGAGCCGTCCACGGTGGCGCGCACCCCGCGGCCCATGGCAGCACTGAAGTCCGTGCCGCGCTTGCGCAACGTGCTGGCCTGCGGGTGCTGCCCGGCGGCGGTGACGATGGCCCGGGCCACGGGGTGCTCGCTGTCAGCCTCGGCCGCGGCGGCCACCGCCAGCAGTTCTGCCTCGGACACGCCGGGCATCGCGGTGACGGCGGTGACGACGTGGGCGCCCTCGGTCAGGGTGCCGGTCTTGTCGAACAGGACCACGTCGATGGTGCGCATCCGCTCCAGGGCCATCCGGTCCTTGATCAGGACCCCGGACTTGGCGGCCTTCTCCGTGGAGAGGGCGATCACCAGCGGGATGGCCAGGCCCAGGGCGTGCGGGCAGGCGATGACCAGCACGGTCACGGTGCGGGTGACCGCGTCGGTGGGCTGGCCGATCGCGGTCCACACGATCGCGGTGATGATCGCCGCGACCAGGGCGAACCAGAACAGCAGGGCCGCCGCCCGGTCGGCCAACGCCTGGGCGCGGGAGGAGGATTCCTGGGCGTCAGCGACCATCCGCTGGATCCCGGCCAGGGTCGTGTCGGTCCCGACGGCGGCCACCTTCACCCGCACGGTGTTGTCGGTGGCCACGGTCCCAGCGACCACCGTGTCCCCGGCCTGGCGCAGCACAGGCTTCGACTCCCCGGTGATCATCGCCTCGTCGAACTCCGCGGCGCCCTCGAGGATGGTCCCGTCGGCCGGCACCCGGGCCCCGGCCCGCACTAGCACCACATCGCCCACGGCCAACTCGGTGATCGGCACGGTGATGGTGTCACCGTCCACGACCTTCTCGGCCTCCTCCGGCAGCAGCGCCGCCAGCGCGTCCAAGGCGGAGGAGGCCGCGCCCAGGGCGCGCATCTCCATCCAGTGGCCCAGCAGCATGATGACCACCAGCAGCGCCAGCTCCCACCAGAAGTCCAGCATCAGGTCCCCGATGCCCAGGGTCGTGACCCAGGAGGCGACGAAGGCCACCGTGATGGCCATCGCGATCAGCAGCATCATCCCGGGCTGGCGGGCGCGCAACTCGGTCAGCCCGCCCTTCAGGAAGGGCATGCCGCCATAGAGGTAGATCACGGTGCCCAGCACCGGGGCGATCCACGCCGAGCCCGGGAACTCGGGGACGTGGTAGCCCAGCAGCTGCCCGACCATGTGGCTGAAGAACACCACCGGGATGGAGAGCACCAGTGAGACCCAGAACCGGTTCTTGAACATCGCGGTGGAATGCCCGGCGTGCTGACCGTGGTCGTGGACCTGGTGCTCCTCGTCCAGGGCCGAGTGGGCGTGGCCCTGGGGCATGGCCTGCCCGTGGGTGGCCGCGTCCGCGGGGTGGTGGGCGGCATGGTCGGTGTGGTTGGCGTGGCCGGCGTGGGGGTTCGGGTCTGGGTGTTCGGCGGTCTGGTCGGTGGGGTGATCGTGGTGGTGCGGGGTGCTCATGGTGTTCCTTCTGCTCGGCGGTCTGTTCGGCGACCGGCTCGGCGGTGGGGCGCCGACCTCGAGGGGATGGGTCGGTTAGATCCGGACGCGGTAGCCGGCCGCTTCGATGGCCGTCCGCACGGAGTCCGCGGAGGCGGGCCCGGTCACGGTGACGGGGGAGGCCCCGCCGGCGACCAGTTCGACCCGGACATCGTCCACCCCGTCCAGGGCGCTCACGGCCTCGGCGACGGAGCCCACGCAGTGTCCGCAGGTCATGCCCTCCACCTGGTAGGTCGCGTCGCCGGCGCTCGTCCCGGTTGGGTCGGCACTCTGGCGCCCGGCGGGGGCGGTGGCGTCGGCGGCTGGGGCGCAGCACGAGCAGCCGTTGGTGGCCCCCGGCAGCGGGGTGCGGGCGGATTCGGTCATGACGGTCTCCTTCAGGTCTGAGGGCGGCGCCGGACGGCGCCTCTCCTCTTGGTATATACCCCCTGGGGGTATCATTCAAGGGGTGGAGCGCCGGTGTTCACGGTGGATAAACGGGTGCGCCGGTAGGTGGGCTGGTCGGGGGGCTGCTTGGTGGGCAGGTCGATGGTGAACGTCGCCCCGGCCGTGGTGGAGGTGGCGCTCAGGGTGCCGCCGTGGGTCTGGATGAGAGCTCGGGAGATGGCCAGGCCGACCCCGGAGCCGCCGTGGTCACGGTCGCGGGCGGTGTCCCCGCGGTAGAAGCGTTCGAAGACGTGCGGCAGGTGCTCGGGAGAGATCCCCTCCCCGGTGTCGGTGACGCTGAGCGTGACCCCGGACGGGCTTTGTCGGGCCTCGAGGGTGACCCGGCCCCCGGCCGGGGTGTGGCGCAGGGCGTTGGTGAGCAGGTTGCCCAGGACCTGGCCCATGCGCTGGCGGTCCACGTCCACGGCCAGGCCCGGATCGGCGTCCATGGTCAGGGCCACGCCCTTGGTGGCGTAGGCCTCCTTGTGGGCCTCGGTCGCGGCATGCAGCAGCCCGCTGACCCCTTGGGGGCTGCGGTCCAGTTCGATCCGGCCCTCCTCGGCGCGGGAGACGTCGTTGATGTCCTCCACCAGCCGGGTCAACCGGGCCAGCTGCTCGCCCATCAGCTCACCGGTGGGCTCGTCCCAGTGGGACACCCCGTCTTGCAGGGCCTCGTGGTAGACGGTCAGCACGGAGACGGGGGTGCGCAGCTCGTGGGCCAGGTCCGAGAGCATCCGTCGACGGGTGTCCTCGGTGCGCTGAAGCCGTGCGGCCATGGTGTTGAAAGACCCTGCCAGCTCCTCCACCTCGGTGCCGGCGCCCATGGCCGGCACGCGGGTGTCGTACCGTCCACCGGCCATGGCCTTGGCCGCCTGGGTCAGGGCGTTGATCGGACTCTGGATCCGGCGGGCGACATTCCAGGTCAATGCCAGACAACAGATCAAGGCCGTGGCCAGGGCCACGCCCAGGGTCCAGAAATTGGCGTCCCGGTAGGCCTGCTCCACGTGCAGCACCTGGGCTGCATCGTGTCCGGCCCCGGCCTGTTCCAGGTGCTCGTGGAACAGTGGTGGGCCGGCCAGGGAGGCCACCACCACCGCGGCCAGCACGCTGGCCCCCACCACCAGCAGCTGGGCGAGGAAGAACCGGGCCGCTAATCCTTGGTAGCGCCGCCGGCCGGTCATTGCTCCGCCATCCGGTAGCCGACCCCGCGGACGGTGTCGATATAGCGGGCCGGGTCCGCGTCGAGCTTGCGGCGCAGGTTCTTGATGTGCACGTCCACGAGCCGTTCATCGCCCACCCAGGCCGGGTCCCAGACGATATCGATCAGCTGGCGCCGGGAGAAGGCCTGGTGCGGGCGCCCCGACAAGGCGGCCAACAGGTCGAACTCCGTGCGCGTTAGTTGCACCACCTGGCCCGACACGCGGGCCTCGTGGGCGGCCAGGTCGATGACCAGGTCACCGCAGACCCGTTCCGGTTCGGGGGCTGACACCGTTGTGCGCGGCCGGCGCATGACCGCCCCCACCCGGGCGACCAGCTCCCGGACGCTGAAGGGTTTGGTGATGTAGTCATCGGCCCCCACCGCCAATCCCTCCAACCGGTGGTGCTCATGGCCGCGGGCGGTGAGCATCAGCACATAGCACTCGGAGAAGGCCCGCACCCGCCGGCACACCTCGATCCCGTCCAGCCCGGGCAGGCCCAGGTCCAGGACCATCACGTCGGGCTCGTGAACCCGGGCGGCCTGCACTGCGGCCGGGCCGGTGTGGGTGAGGGCCACCTCGTAGCCGGCCCGCTCCAGGTAGGTGGCCACCATGCGCGCCAGCGGCTTCTCGTCATCGACCACCAACACCCGGCCGGCCGCCGGACCAGTCCCAGTGTCAGTCCCAGTGCCAGTGCCAGAATTCATGGGTCCAGTCTCGCTCTGTCTCGCGCCCCGGCGGCTCAGAACGGTGCCGGGGCGGGGAATCTTCATCGAATCTTCAAGGCAAACCGCCCCATCCCGGCGCGTCACCGGCCGACAATGGTAGATAGCCCCGCCTTTTGGCCCGGGGCGGAAAGGCTCCATGACCCCCCTGACCCGCAGAACCCTGATCGCCGGCGGGCTGACCCTGCTCGGCGCTGGCACCCTCACCGCCTGCGCCGCGCCGAACCCCGCGACATCCCCGGCGGCCGGCACCGGCACGCAGGGCACCGGCACGGCCATCACCCACGTCCATGCCCTCACCCGGGACCCCGAGTCCGGTGAGGTGCTGCTGGCCACCCACCAGGGCCTGTTCCGGCTCCAGGACGGGGAGCTGACCCAGGTCGGTCCGGTCGTGGACTTCATGGGTTTCACCCTGACTCCCGAGGGCCGCTACCTGGCCTCGGGTCACCCCGCACCGCGCACCGACCTGCCCGAGCCGCTGGGCCTGGCCGAGTCCACCGACCGGGGCCAGAGCTGGACGGTGCTCTCCCGCGGCGGCGCATCCGATTTCCACGCCCTGGCCGCCGGCCCGAACGGGGTCCTCGGCTTCGATGGGCAACTGCGCGCCAGCACCGACGGCCTCACCTGGCAGAGCCTTGAGATCCCCGTCGCCCCGGCATCGCTGGCGATCTCCCCCAAAACCGGGACCGTGCTGGCCACCACCGAAACCGGCATGTTGCGCTCGACCGACCACGGCGCGACCTGGACCACCCTGGACACCCCCCAGCTGATGCACCTGGTCGCCTGGGCCGATGACACCACCGCCGTGGGCGCCGGCACCGAGGGACACCTGCTGACCAGCACCGACGCCGGCGACACCTGGACCGCCAGCGACCGCCCGGTCGGCACGGCCACCGCCCTGGGAACGGGCATCACCGACGACGGGCAGACCGAAGCACTGCTGGTCGTCGGCTCGACCGTGCTGTCCACCACGGACGGCGGGAACACCACCGAATCGCTGCTGTGACCTCCCCCCGCCGCCCCCTGTCCGGCTGGCCCGCCCTTCGAACCGTTCTGGGCACCCTCGTGTTGATCCTGGGCCTGCTCGGGATGCACGCTGGTACGGGCACCAGCGCGGCTTGGGCCGCCACCGGTACGGCCGCCGCCACAACTGTTCATCACCTCGGGCCGGGCGCCATCGGTCCGGCCGGCATGGTGCCCGAGGTCGTGCTCCCGGCCGAGCCTGCCGGGGATGAGGCAGCCGACCCCGGGTTGCCGGTCTGTGCCCTGGAGGCCGTGGACGATACCTGCGCCTCGGCCCTGACCAAGGCACCTGTCGTGTCCCACTTGGCCTCCCGGGCCCTCCTGC